>CAYFPW010000238.1:0-2461 GCA_964345055.1 uncultured Steroidobacteraceae bacterium
ATCCGTTTCTGTATCCCGGCCTCACGGATATCACTCACTGGGTGGATTTCACGCGGCTTGCCGAAGCGGCCAGCGATGCCGGATTGGAAGTATCGGGCTATTGCACGCAGGCCGCGTTCCTGCTCGCCGCAGGTCTCGAGCGCGAATTGGCCGATGCCGTGGCGGCTGCGCCGACACCTCAGCGGGCGGCGGCGCGCCGCGGCGAGGCACAGCGGCTGCTGCTGCCCGGCGAGATGGGCGAGACCTTCAAAGCTCTGCTGCTGACACGTGGCTCGACACAGCCCTGGAGCGGATTCGCGCTTCAGGATCTGCGTCGTTTGCTGTAGTGCTCAATGCCGTTGTTTGAGTCCGTTGGCTGGCGCTGCGCCGCCTTCTCAGCGCAGCCACTCCTCGCCGCGACGACTGGTCAGATAGGGTAGGAGCCGCGCATCCAGCTCCCGGTCCGGCGAGCGATACGACCACTCCGCCTGCGGCGGCATCGACATCAGGATGGCATCAGTGCGACCGCCTGACTGCAGTCCGAACAGCGTGCCGCGGTCGAACACCAGATTGAATTCCACATAGCGTCCGCGGCGATAGAGCTGATAGCGGCGTTCGCGATCATTGCTGGGTGCACTGGCACGGCGACACAGGATGGCGCCGTACGCGTCGACATAGGCGTTGCCAACCTGTTGCATGAAGCTGAAACAGCGCTCCCAGCTCATGCCAATCCCGGGAGTCATTTCATTCAGATCGTCGTAGAACAGGCCGCCCACGCCGCGCGCTTCGGCGCGATGCTTGAGGAAAAAATACTCATCACAGTGCGCACGTGCGTGGGCGTAGAGCCCGGGTGAGAACGGTGCGCAGGCGTCTGCTGCCGCCTGATGCCACTCACGGATGTCTTCTTCGTAAGGCAAGTAGGGCGTGAGGTCGAACCCGCCGCCGAACCACCACGTATCGCCAGCGCTGAAGTGGCGCACATTCATGTGGCTGGTCGGCGCGTGCGGGTTGCGCGGATGCATCACCACCGACACACCCTGGGCGCGGTATGCGCGGCCTGCAAGCTGCGGATGACGGTCAGTGGCCGCCGGCGGCAGGCTGGTGCCTTCGATGTCCGAGAGGGCCACGCCGCCGCGTTCCATGACCGCGCCGCCCTCGATGATCGCTGTCACGCCGCGGCCGCTCATCGCACCGCTGCCCGAAGCGCGCTCCCATACGTCACGTTCGAACTGCCGCGAAGGATCCAGCGCTTCTACGGTTGCGCACAGTCGTCGCTGCAAGCTGTCGAGGTATTCCGCGACCTGTTTCTGTCTTGACTCACTCATACCCACTTCCCTTCATTTGAGTTCGCAGAGCGATTGCAGACGGCGCTCTCGTAACAGCGCGGCAATCGCCGGTCCCGACAGCGCGTCAAGCTCCGACTTGTCGAGCTTGATCGCTGCACAGGCTTTTTGTGCTTTTTTCAGCCGCGAGCAGAGTGCCGTGATCCTCTCCACCGGCTGGCCCGCGGCTTCAGTGCGTGCCGCATAAACGCCCAGCCAGGCCTCGAATCGTTCAGGTCGTCGCAGCGCGTCGGTGCTTTCCAGCAGCTCCATGAGTTTGCCGGCGTCGGTGAGAAGCTGATCATGGGAGTGATGGCCGGCATTCATCAGCCGCTCCAGACGGTGCGTCATGATGGCCAGTTCCGAATAAGTATTCGGCACCCGCAGGCGCGACTGCAGCGCAGCTTGCTCATTCTCGTCCAGATCACCCACCAGTGCGGCCCAACGTACCGTGCCCTCGCTGCCGGCAGCGGCTGCGACATGCAATGCAGCGGTGGCGATGGCACCCTGCGGTGATTTCTGTAGCAGCGCGTCCAGCTCCGGCATCACGTGTGCCAGCGCGCCGCTGGCGCGCAGCACTGAAAAAAACCGTTCGGGCTGGCCCGTGGCAAGAGCCAATTCGGTTTCGCGCCACACGCGCTCGGGCGAGAGCGTCGCGAGTTCGCCGCTCTCACTCATGTGTTTCATCAATGTCATCGTTTCGGGAGCGATGCTGAAGCCCAGCGGTGCGAACCGCGCCGCAAAGCGCGCCACCCGCAGCACTCGCAGTGGATCCTCGCTGAAGGCGGGCGAGACGTGACGCAGGATCCGAGCGTGCAGATCCGCCTGCCCACCATAGGGGTCCGTGAGTTCTCCGTCGGCCGATTGCGCGATGGCGTTGATGGTCAGGTCGCGCCGTCGCAAATCTTCCTCGAGCGTCACGTGCGGCGAAAACTCGGTGCTGAAGCCGCGGTAGCCTGGCCCGGTCTTGCGCTCCAGTCGTGCCAGTGCGTGCTCTTCGTGGGTCTCGGGGTGCAGGAAGACGGGAAAGTCGCGGCCGACGGCGCGGAAACCCGCTGCTTCCATGGCCTGCGGTGTGGCTCCCACAACCACCCAATCGCGTTCCTTTACCGGGAGCCCCAGCAGCGCATCACGCACAGCGCCGCCCACCAAATAGACTT
>CAYFPW010000239.1:0-2422 GCA_964345055.1 uncultured Steroidobacteraceae bacterium
TGATCACTTGCCGCGGAGGCCATCGAATACTTCCGCAAAAGTTGGCTGGGAGTGATGATCGATCGCGGCGCGGGCGGACTCGATGATCAGCGGCACCGGCATTCCTTTTAGGTGCCCGATCAGGGTGAACTTGGCCACCTGATAGATCTGGGCCTCCTCATCAACCACCTGCTTCAGCCGGCCGGCGAGTGGCCCAACGATTCCATAGGCCATGAACACGCCGAGGAAGGTACCGACGAGCGCGCTTCCGATCAGTCCGCCCAGCACCGGTGGCGGCTGGTCGATCGCCGCCATGGTCTTCACCACGCCCAGCACGCACGCCACGATTCCCAGCGCTGGCAGCGCACCTTCCAGCGCCGCCAGTGCTTCGGCGGGCTTTAGGGCACCGTGATGATGAGTCTTAATCGCGACGTTGAGCGCATCTTCTACCGCATCGGGACTCGGCGGCTGGTTGGATGTGACAAGCAGTCGGATGGTGTCGCAAATCATGGCGACCAAGGCATGATCCTTGAGGAGCTTGGGATATTCGCCGAAGACTGCACTCGCCTCCGGGTTTTCAATATGTGGCTCCAATGCCACGGCACCCTCAGCCTTGAACAGCTTGAAGAGCTTGACGATCAGCGTGATCGTGTCCTGGTAGTCCTGCTTGTGATAAGCAGCACCTTTCATGCATTTCCCAATACCGCCGCCGACACCCTTGAGCACAGCGATGCTGTTACCAATGATCATTGCGCCCACGCCGGCGCCAAGGATGATGCCCATTTCGGTGGGGGCAGCCTCAATAATCGGTTCCATTGGGCCGTGATGATGCACGTACAGACCAAACACGCAGCCGAACAGGACGACCAGACCGATAATTACGAACATTCATCTCTCCCCTGCTGACAATCCCGGGTTGCGACCCGGAGCACTGTCACCGTTTATTAAACCTCGCAATTTCTTTGCCGTCGCTGTCAGGATCTGACTGACCCGCGACTCGCTGACCTCAAGGACAGCGCCAATTTCACGGAGCGTGAGCTCTCGGTCGTAATACATGGCCAACACCAGCTTTTCGCGGTCGGAAAGGGCCGCGATGCCTTTGACGAGAGCGCTATGGTTACTCTCCTCCTCCGCCACTTCATCAGGCAGTGGAGCGTCGCTGACAAATTCCAGATCCTCGAGCGTGGTGGTTCCGGAAAGTCCCTGGTTACGACCGCGAAGCTGCTCGTAGCGAGCCACATCAATGCCCAGCTCATCCGCGATCTGGCGGTTTGTAGCCGTGACGCCGGTTGCGTTGGCGATCCGCGCCGCGGCAGCACGCGCCTCGACAGCGACCTTGACGGTACTGCGTGGCGCCCATCCAGCCCGACGGATTTCATCGAGCATTGCCCCGCGTATGCGCAGCTTGGCAAAGGTCTCGAAATCACTTCCACGCTCTTCATCAAAAGCTTCGATGGCTTCCATCAAACCGACAATACCCACCTGCACCAGGTCTGCATGCTCGATAGCTGTTGGCAATCGGCCGCGGAAGTGTGCAGCAATACGCTTGACCAGCTTGAAGTGAGCTGCGAATTCGCCCGCCATCTTGGATGCGGCAGTCGCGCTGGCGACCTTGGCATAGGTTTCCCCGAGACGTCTCATGTCACGGCACCTAGAGAAACGGCATCAAGGCGATCAATCAGGAAGGGCGAGCTGCCGGCATTCACACGGACGCCCTCAAGCCTCGCTGCCACGCGTCGTACCGCCATGGCACCAACACTGTCAGGAAAGGCCGTGAGCAAGGCATCCCGCCGACTGATCGCCGCGATGGCATTCGAATCCTGTGGAATAACACCCGCCAGCTCCAGCGGCAACCCAAGGAATTTCATCGCGACATTTTGCAGCCGCTCGAAGATCTGATTGCCCCGAACAGGATTTGAGACGCCGTTCACCACGATCTGGAAGCGCTGGCTACCGAACTCCTGGTACATGACTTTGATGAGTCCATAAGCGTCTGCCAGCGATGCGGGTTCATCACGCACAACCACCACGATGGCGTCAGACAGCTGCGCCAGCGTCGTCACATGTGTGCCAATCCCCGCACCGGTGTCGATGACGATGTAATCGGCGGCGGGAACCACTGATCCCAGCCCCTGCAGAACGCGCGTCAGCTCGAGCATGCTGAGCTCGGCGACATCACGCTTGCCCGATGCGCCCGGAACAATCCTGACTCCGGCGGGGCCCTTCAGAATTGTCTGCGACAGGGCGCAACGGCCGGCAAGCACATCCGAAATGTCTTTTTCCGTGTGGATACCCAGCAGCACATGCACGTTTGCCAGGCCCATATCGCCGTCAAAGAGCATGACGGAATGGCCGCGCTGGGCGAGTGCCACAGCGACATTCAAGCTCAGGAACGTCTTGCCAACGCCTCCCTTGCCACTGGAGAACGCGATCAGACGTGTTC
>CAYFPW010000240.1:0-2410 GCA_964345055.1 uncultured Steroidobacteraceae bacterium
CAGCGTTGCGATGGGCTACTACCTGACCTTCCTGGGCAATGTGAAGGCCAATCCCGCCACCGGTGCGATCCCCGATGAGAACTATGCTCGCGAGCTGATGCAGCTGTTCAGCATCGGACTGTATCGACTGAATATGGATGGCACCCAGGTGCTGGTCAACGGCAGCCCGGTCCCCACGTACACCCAGGACGATGTGTCGCTGGGTGCGCGCATCTGGACCGGATATGGCATCACCGGCTCGGACAACACCACGCCGGCGCGTATGCAACTGCCGATGTCGATCACCGCATCGACACACGAGACGGGCGCAACCACCTTCCTGGCCAGCGATCCGGCTTACTTCCCGGGCATCAGCATCCCGGCCAATGCCACCGGCACGATGGCACGTACGCTGACACTCGATGGCCTGTTCAATCACCCCACGCTGCCACCGTTTGTGTGCAAGCAACTGATTCAGAACCTTGTCACCAGCAACCCTTCACCGGCGTACGTCAGACGCGTGGCTACCGTCTTCGTCAACAACGGCAGCGGCGTGCGCGGCGACATGAAAGCGGTCGTTCGCGCCATCCTGACCGATGCGGAGGCACGGGATGACTCACAGGTCGGCAGCACCACGTTTGGCAAGCTGCGTGAGCCGGTGATTCGCCTGGTGCAGTGGGCGCGGGCCTTCAATGTCACTTCACCCAGCAATTCCTGGGCCTTTGGAAATCTGTCCTCGAGCTCCACAGCCCTGGCGGAAAGCCCTGGTCATGCACCCAGTGTCTTCAACTGGTTTCGCCCGGGGTATGCCCCGCCAGGCACAACCATCGCGACCGGCGGACTGGTGGCGCCGGAGTTCCAGATCACCAACGAGCCATCGATGATCGGCTACGTCAACTACATGCAGCAACGTATCATCAGCGGCGCTGGCGACGCCCTGCCGGATTACACCGCTTTGATCGCCATCGCCGCAGACAACGCGGCGCTGCTGGCGCAACTGAATCTGGTACTGGCTGCCAATCAGATCAGCTCGCAGACACTGACACTGATGAAAACGGCGCTGGATAGCATTTCCGGTGCAACCTCTACAGGAATCAATAACCGCGTCTATGCGGCCGTATTGCTGGTGATGGCCTCCCCCGAGTATCTGGTTCTTCGCTGAGGAGAATGAGCATGACCATGGATGCCTCCCGCCGTGCCTTCCTGAAGCGCGCATCAGCCTTGTCCATCGCCGGCCCGGCCACTCCGTTCCTGATGAACCTCGCGGCCATGGGCGAGGCAGCGGCGGCTACGGCGTCGGACTACAAAGCGCTGGTGTGTGTATTCCTCTACGGCGGCAACGATTACGCCAACACATTGATCCCATATGACACCACCCGCTACAACATCTATCAGGGGCAGCGTCCGAACCTCGCTTACACGCGCGCCTCGCTGGCGTCGAGCATCCTGACGCCAACCACCGCCCTGCCCGGCGGCGCGCAATATGCGGTTGTCCCGGAGCTGGCCAAACTGGTGCCATTGTTCAACAGCGGCAACATGGCGGTCATGCTCAATGTCGGCACGCTGGTGCAACCGACCACCAAAGCGCAGTACCTCGCAAAGAGCGTACCGCTGCCACCCAAGCTGCTGTCGCACAACGATCAGCAGAGTTACTGGCAGGCCTCCTCACCGGAAGGTGCTGCATCGGGATGGGGCGGACGCATTGGCGACCTTCTGCAGTCGGGCAACGGCACCTCTACGCTCACGTGCATCAACGTGACCGGCAACGCGGTATTCCTGACCGGACAAGCTGCGGTGCAGTACGCGGTGAGCACGGGCGGTCCGATCGCTTTAAATGCGCGCAACAGTCTGCAAGGATCCACCGCCGCGGCCTCTCTGCTGACGCAGATGATCAGCAGTACCAGCGGCTCGCATCAGTTCCAGAAGGCTCTTGGCAGCATCGGCGGACGGGCTCTGAATCTGTATACGCAGGTGACCAGTGCTCTGGCTGCTGCCCCCACCACCGCCACCACGTTCCCCGTCGCCGCGGATACCGGCAGCACTCTGGGCAAGCAGCTACAACTGGTTGCGAAAATGATTTCGGTGAGCAGCCAGCTGGGCGCCAAACGGCAGATCTTCTTCGTATCGACAGGCCGCTTCGATACCCATGACGAACTGGATACACTCCATCCGCTGCTGATGACCAATCTGGCCGACGCACTGCGCGCCTTTTACGACACCACCGTAGAGCTGGGCGTGCAGAATCAGGTCACGACCTTCACGGGCTCGGATTTCGGCCGTGCGCTGACCGGCAACAATGACGGCAGCGATCACGGCTGGGGCAGCATGCATTTCGTTCTCGGTGGCGCCGTACGCGGACGGCAGTTCTACGGCATCAATCCGACGCTTGCGAACAACGGACCGGATGACATCGGGCAGGGACGATTGATAC
>CAYFPW010000241.1:0-2407 GCA_964345055.1 uncultured Steroidobacteraceae bacterium
ACCATGATCCACGATGGCGCCAGCGAGCAGGATCTGGAGCGACATGCGCGCCTGACCACCCCTTCGATCCGCGAAGATGGACTGGCCCGCGCGCTGCGCGGCGAGACCACCGTGGAAGAAGTGCTGCGCGTCACCCGCGAGGACTAGAATCCCGTCGTGGGCGCATTCGAATACACCGCACTGGACGCCAGCGGCCGCCAGCACAAGGGCGTGCTGGAAGGCGATACGGCAAGGCATATCCGCAGCCTGCTGCGCGAGCGGCAACTGATGCCGGTCGACGTCATCGAGGTGAGCGCGAAGGAAACCGCGTCACGTCAGCGCTGGCAGCGCTTCACGCTCCGAGCCGGGGTATCGACCACCGATCTGGCCCTGCTCACTCGCCAGCTCGCCACCCTGTGCAAGGCCGGCCTCCCACTCGAGGAAGCGCTACTGGCCGTCTCACAGCAAAGTGAGAGACCGCGTGTGCAGAGCATCATGCTGGGCGTGCGCGCCAAGGTCATGGAGGGCTACACGCTGGCCACCGGCCTGGGCGAATTCCCGCGCGTGTTTCCGGAAATCTATCGCGCCACGGTGGCAGCTGGAGAGCAGTCGGGCCATCTGGATGCGGTGCTCGAACGGCTCGCCGACTACACCGAGAGCCGCGAGGCCACGCGCCAAAAAATCCTCGGCGCGATGCTCTATCCCGTGGTGCTGACCGTCATGTGCTTCGGCATCGTTTCACTGCTGTTGTCCTATGTGGTGCCGAAGGTGGTGGGCGTCTTCGCCAACAGCCGCGTCAAGTTGCCCTTGATGACCCGCGCACTGATCTCGGTGAGTGACTTCCTGCGCGACTGGGGCCTGTGGATCCTGCTGGCGGCGGCCGTCGCTGGTGTTCTGTTCTGGCGCTGGATCCAGAATCCGGATGCCCGACGCCGGGTGCATCGCTGGCTGCTGCGCGTGCCGCTGGCCGGCAAGGTGATCCGTGGCTCCAATACCGCCCGTTTCACGCGCACGCTGAGCATCCTGACCTCCAGCGCCGTTCCAGTGCTGGATGCCCTGCGCATCTCGGGCGAAGTCGTAACCAATCTGCCAATGAGAGATGGCGTGACGGAGGCCACGGCGCGCGTCCGCGAGGGAGCGCCGATTGGCCGCTCGCTGGCCGCCAGTCGCCTGTTCCCGCCAATGAGCATTCACCTGATCTCCAGCGGTGAGGCCAGCGGCGAACTGGAGGCCATGCTCGACCGTGCGGCGCTGTCTCAGGAGCGCGAGCTCGAGGGGCTGATCGCCGGTGTGCTCGGCCTGCTTGGCCCTCTGCTGATCGTGCTGATGGGTGTATTCGTGATGGGCATCGTGTTTGCGATGCTGTTACCCATCTTCGAGATGAATTCGCTGATTCGCTGATGCCCGTAATCTTGCGGAGCCAGCGGCGCGGTTCAGACCGCGCGCGGCTGCTTCAGCGGGCTTGGGGCTGGGTACGCAGCACGCCGACCACCACACCCTCGATCAGGAACGGCTGCTCACGCGGATCGACGCGGATGGGCTCGAATTCGCTGTTTTCGGGGAGCAGCCACACGATGTTGCCCTTTTGGCTGTAACGCTTGACCGTGACTTCATCTTCGATGCGGGCCACGACAATTTGCCGGCTGCGGACTTCAGGCGTGCGATGCACGGCGACCAGATCGCCGTCGAGAATGCCAGCACCCTGCATGCTCATGCCCACCACCTTCAGCAGATAATGCGGCCGTGGTTTGAAGAGTTCCGGATCGATACGCACATGATCGACGATGTGCTCCTCGGCGAGGATGGGCCGACCACCGGCCACGCGTCCGACCAGTGGCAGGCCCGGCTGCTCGCGCGCGGTCTCGCGCAAGCGGATGCCGCGCGATGCGCCGGGAAGCAGTTCGATACAGCCCTTGCGCTGCAAGATACGCAGGTGTTCTTCGGCCGAATTCGGCGAACGGAAGCCCAGCTGCCGGGCGATTTCGGCCCGCGTCGGGGGCATACCCGTGTCGCTGAGGGTTTGGCGGATGAGGTCCAGAACCTGAGACTGACGGCTGGTGAGATCGTTCATGGCTGTGATTATATACAGCTCGCGGCTTTTTGTAATCCCGCCCCCTGAGCGTGCCTTGGGGACACTCCCGGGCGTCAGGTCAGTGAGCCAGGTCGCTGCGGAAGTTACGGGTTGCAAAGCAGCGAGAGATTTGTTCAAGTGACATAACCGCGCAATCGCGGTACCCATTCATAGACCTTTGTAAGGGGATTTCGAGATGTACAACTCCAAGATCGTGAAACTGGCCGCCGTCGGCGCCGTGTTTGCCCTGGCCGGCTGCCAGAACATCAAGCCGCTGCAGGCCGACATTGCTTCGCTGAAGTCACAGGTCGGCGCCCTGCAGTCCGATCTGGCCGCTCAGAAGGCCGACAACAGCAA
>CAYFPW010000242.1:0-2390 GCA_964345055.1 uncultured Steroidobacteraceae bacterium
GCCCGCTGTCGTTCATGGATATCTACGACAAGATGTGCTTCACCGTCTCGTCGGCTGGCGGTCGTCGCGGCGCGCAGATGGGCACCTTTGATGTCGGGCATCCGGATGCAATGGACTTCATCCGCGCCAAGCGCGAGGCGGGTCGGCTGCGCCAGTTCAACTTGTCGCTGCTGATCACCGACGAATTCATGCAGGCCGTGCGCGAGGATCGTGACTGGCAGCTCGCCTTCCCGGTCAGCCGCAAGGAATTCGACGCCGAAAGCCCCAACCTCAGCGACGCCACGCAGTTCGTCTGGCGCGAATGGCCGGTGCATGACAGCTACGTTGTCAACGAAGAAGGCTTGGTGGCCTGCCGCATCTACCGCAAGCTGCCAGCGCGTCGCCTGTGGGACGTCATCATGTCCTCGACCTACGACTTCGCGGAACCCGGCTTCATCCTGATCGACCGCGTCAACGAGATGAACAACAACTGGTGGTGCGAGGACATCCGTGCCACCAACCCCTGCGGCGAGCAGCCGTTGCCGCCGTATGGTTCATGCCTGCTCGGATCGGTGAACCTGACGCGCTTCGTGCGCGATCCGTTCACCGCCGCGGCCCGGTTCGACTGGGATGAATACCGCGAAGTCGTGCGTGTGTTTACCCGCATGCTCGATAACGTGGTCGAGATCAATGGACTGCCGCTCGAGCAGCAGCGCGACGAGATCATGCGCAAGCGCCGTCACGGCATGGGATTCCTGGGGCTGGGCTCCACGATCACGCTGCTGGGCATGAAGTACGGCTCTCCGGAGTCCATTCAGTTCACCGAGGAAGTCTCGCGTGAGATGGCGGTTGCTGGCTGGGAAGCGGGACTGGAACTGTCGCGCGAAAAAGGCCCGGCACCGATCATGAAGGAAGAGTTCGTCGTCACCCGGGAAATGCTGCGCAAGCGACCCGAGATGGCAAAGGACGGCTGGAAGCCGGGCGCGAAGATTTCCGGTCGCGTCCTGCATGCGCGTTACAGCCGTTACATGCAACGGTTGGCGTCTGTGGCGCCGAAGCTCGTCAACGAGCTGGAGCAGGTGGGTGCGCGCTTCACGCATCACACGTCGATTGCCCCCACGGGGACCATCTCGCTCTCACTGGCCAACAACGCCAGCAACGGCATCGAGCCCTCCTTCGCCCATCACTACTTCCGCAATGTGATCCGCGAGGGACGCAAGACTAAGGAGAAGGTGGATGTCTTCTCCTTCGAGCTGCTGGCGTACCGCGAGCTGGTCAACCAGCGCGCCATGCCCGGCTCGACCAATCCGGATGAGGCACTGCCCGAGTACTTCACGACGGCGGACAACATCACGCCGCGCGAGCATGTCGACATTCAGGCTGCAGCGCAGATCTGGATCGATTCCTCGATTTCCAAGACCGCCAATGTTCCCACCGACTTTAAGTATGAAGACTTCAAGGGCATCTATCTCTACGCCCATGAAAAGGGCCTCAAGGGCTGCACTACCTTCCGCTTCAATCCAGAGGCCTTCCAGGGCGTGCTGGTCAAGGAAGAAGACCTCAAGAACACCACTTACGTGTTCACACTCGAGGATGGCAGCGAGGTCTCCGCGCGTGGCGACGAAGAGATTGAATACGACGGTGAGAAGCACACCGCCGCCAATCTTTTCGATGCCATGAAAGAAGGCTACTACGGGAAGTTCTGACATGAGCGCGACACGAATCGAAAAACGCATCGTTAAGTACCGCGTCGAAAAGAAAGACGAGGCCGAGAAGCAGGCCGCAGCAAAGGGCGCCGTGCAGCGCTCGTCCGGCGCCAAGGTCATCCGCATGACCGAGGAGGTGCAGCGTCCCGAGGTCCTGATCGGTTCGACCTACAAGATCAAGACGCCGGTCTCCGACCATGCGATGTACCTGACCATCAACGACATCATCCTGAATGAAGGCACCGAGCACGAGCAGCGGCGCCCGTTCGAGATCTTCATCAACTCGAAGAACCTCGATCATTTCCAGTGGATCGTGGCGCTCACGCGCATTATCTCTGCGGTGTTCCGCAAGGGTGGCGATGTCACCTTTATGGTCGATGAGCTCAAGGCCGTGTTCGACCCGCGCGGCGGCTACTGGCAGCCGGGCGGTAAGTTCATGCCGTCCATCATTGCCGAGATCGGTCACGTCATTGAAAGGCATCTGCAATTCATCGGCCTGATGCGTCGTCCCGAGCTCGATCCGCATCAGAAAAAGCTGGTGGACGAAAAGCGCGCCGAGTACGAGGCTCGCACCAAGCAGCAGGATGCCTTTTCCAAGTCCCACTTCCCGGAAGGCGCGCAGCTGTGCAAGAAGTGCAGCACGGCCGCGGTGGTGATGATGGACGGGTGCATGACCTGTCTGAACTGCGGCGACTCCAAGTGCGG
>CAYFPW010000243.1:0-2377 GCA_964345055.1 uncultured Steroidobacteraceae bacterium
AGGCGAAGGCCGGCCAGATCATGACTTCGGCCGCGACCATCGAGCGGCTGTCCCCGGAATGGCGTTCAGTGGCGCGGCAGGTCGACGTGCTGGCCATCCATGGTCAATCCGCAGAACTGGCGCTCTACGAGGTGCTGTGGCACGGAGAGGATGTCACCAGCGTGCTGCCGGCCAGTACGCTGGGCGCGCAGGCTCAGCAGCGCCCGCTGCGGCTGACAGTGCAGGCGAACGGCCGGGACTTCGTCGTCGATGAGCGGCATCCGCGCCTGGTCATTGGACGCGCCGAGGACAGTCACATCGTGCTGCAGGGCCAGTTGGTGTCACGGCTCCATGCGCGGATCGAATACACCCGCAACCGTTTCCTGATCACTGATCAGAGCACCAATGGAACCTTCGTTGTGCCGAAAGGCCAAGAGCAGGCCTTCGTGCGGCGTGACAGTCTGCCGCTGAGCGGCAACGGCCGAATCGGGCTCGGGTCGACGCCCGATCCGGAATCGTCGCAGACGCTGCGCTACAGCTGCGAAGAGAGCTGAGCGCAGCGGCCGGGAGCTTCAGCCCCGGGCCAACCTCTGCGCGACGCCTTCGAGCTGCGCAAACATCTCGGCCGGCATGCGGTTGCCGAATTCCTCGAGATACTTGCGCATATCCGCCACCTCGTTCTTCCACGCATCCGTGTGGACGGTGGTCAGTTCGCGGATGGCTTCCGGCTTGACGTCAGCGCCGTCGAGATTCAGGTCTTCGATGTGCGGCAGGTGGCCGATGGCCGTGTCCTGAGCACCATTGCGGCCGCTGCAACGCTCGAGAATCCAGGCCAGCACGCGCAGGTTGTCACCGAAGCCGGGCCACAGGAACTCGCCGCTGGCCGACTGACGGAACCAGTTGACGTGGAAGATGCGCGGCGGCTGCTTGAGCTTCTTGCCCATCTCCAGCCAGTGCGCGAAGTAGTCGCCGTAGTTGTAGCCGGCGAAGGGCTTCATCGCCATCGGATCGCGACGCACGACGCCGACGGCGCCCGTGGCGGCCGCGGTGGTCTCCGAGGCGATCGAGGCGGCGACGAGCACGCCATGGGCCCAGTCGCGGGCTTCATACACCAACGGTGCCAGTTCGCGGCGCCGGCCGCCGAAGATCAGCGCCGAGATGGGGACGCCACGCGGATCGTGCGCGGCTTCGCTGTAGCTCGGATTCTGCGTGGCGGCGACCGTGAAGCGGGAATTCGGATGCGCTGCCGGGCCGTGCTTCGGGTCATAGGGGCGACCCAGCCAGTCGATGGCCGGCTCTGCGTCCTTGCGCCCCTCCCACCAGGGTTCGTTGTTGGCGGTCAGCGCCACGTTCGTGAAGATCGTGTCGCGACGGATCATGTCGTAGGCGTTCTTGTTGGTCTTCGGATTGGTGCCCGGAGCCACGCCGAAGTAACCCGCTTCCGGGTTGATCGCCCAGAGGCGGCCGTCCGGTCCTGGATGCAGCCAGGCGATGTCATCGCCGATGGTGAAGACCTTCCAGCCCGGCAGTGCGCCCGGCGGGATGAGCATGGCCAGGTTGGTCTTGCCGCAGGCCGAGGGGAAGGCCGCTGCGACGTAATGCGTCTCACCCTGGGGGCTCTGCAGACCGACGATGAGCATGTGCTCGGCCAGCCAGCCTTCGGTGCGTGCCTGATAGCTGGCGATGCGCAGCGCATGACACTTCTTGCCCAGCAGCGCATTGCCGCCGTAGCCCGAGCCAAAGCTCTCGATGGTGAGCTCTTCGGGGAAATGCATGATGAAGCGACGCGCCGGATCCAGTTCGCCGGTGGAATGCAGCCCCTTGACGAAGGTGCCATCGTGGGCGATCCGCTCGAGCGCACCGCGTCCGATGCGGGTCATGATGGCCATGTTCAGCACCACATAGGCGCTGTCGGTGATCTCCACGCCGCAGCGGGAGTAGGGGGAATCCAGCGGGCCCATGCAGTAGGGAATGACATAGAGCGTGCGGCCGCGCATGCAGTCCTTGAACAGGCCGCGCATCATGCCCTTGGCCTCGGCCGGATCCATCCAGTTGTTGTTTGGGCCCGCGTCGGTCTTGTCACGCGTGCAGACGAATGTCAGGTGCTCGACGCGCGCCACGTCGGTGGGGTTGGAGCGCGAGAGGTAGCAGCCCGGGAAGGTGTCTTTGTTGAGCGGCTGCAGTTCGCCGCGCTCGACCAGTTCGGTGCGCAGCCGCTCGAACTCGGCCTTGCTGCCGTCACACCAGTAAACGCGGTCAGGATTCGTCAGGGAACGGACGCTCTCCACCCAGTCAGTCACCTTTTGTGACAGTTCGGCCATCGAAACCATGGTGTGGGGGGCGGTCGCCATGTCGTATCCTCGCTGGGCTGATCTCGGTGAAGACCACCTAGTATAGC
>CAYFPW010000244.1:0-2348 GCA_964345055.1 uncultured Steroidobacteraceae bacterium
GGTGTTATTCGCCTGTTCCATAACCGCCTCCGAGAGCCCGTATCAAGTTCAGTTCACACATCCATTGCGCCCGCCGGCTCTGCAGCTGGGCGTCCTGCCTTTCCAGCCAATGGCGCGTCGCGGCCAGTACAGGTCGCAGGTCGCTCAGGCCGGCGTCGGCGCGTTTTTGCGCAAGATTCTCCAGCGTGGCAGCGGCCCCGGTCTGCTCGGCACGCAACTGCCACTGAGCACTCGCGGCTTCCCGTTCGGTCAGCGCCACATTGATCTCTTCGGCGGCGCGCAGTAGCCGCTCGTTGTAGTCGGCCACTGTGGCCTGCAATTCGGCTTGGGCGCTGGCATGGCGGGCACGAATCCGTCCGGCATCGAACAGCGGCAGGTGCAGGGCAGCGCTGAACTGCGGCGACCAGCTGCCGGATTGCAGCAGATGTTCGACATCGCGGCTGGAAAGGCCGAGCAGTGCGCGCAGATCGACATCGGGCAGATAAGCGGCGCGCGCCATATCGGTGTCAGCGCCCGATGCGGCGACACGCGCGCGGGCAGCGATCAGATCTGGGCGACGCGCCATCAGATCCAGCGAAGCGCGCGCGGGCAGGGCAGAGTGAGGCACCGACAGTGACTGCACGGTCAGTGGCGGCAGTGAGCCAGGCTCCACCTGAATCAGCGCTGCAATGGCGACCTGGTTCAGCTGCATCGCTGCCTCATAATCACCGACTCTTTCCAGTGCGGCGTGCCGGGCCTCCTGCAGCGCAACCGACTCGTCGGCGCGAGCGAGCTCGGCTGATGCGCGTGCCCCAGCAATGGCAATCTCTCTATCAAGCGATGCAAGCATCTGCTGGGCAATGTCGTAGCCGGCGTGATTGATCTGCCAGGTCATGTAGTGTCGGACGATGGCATCGCTGAGCATCAGTTCGGCTGCCGCGCGCTCTGCCTCGGCGAGTACGACGTGTGCCCGCGCAAGGCGCTCCTCGGCTTGATGGCGTCCGCTCGGATCGACGTCATAGCGGGCCGTGATGCCGAGATCGCTGGGCGAGTACCACTGGAATCCCAGTAGCTTTGGTGGAAATAAACCGTTGTCGCTGAGTCGTTGGCGCTGTAGTTGCGCGTCGCCGGTGACTCGCAGGCGGCTATCAGCCAATGCGATATCCACGGCTGCACTCGCTGCAGTCACGCGGGCCTGGGCAGCAACCAGTGTGGGCGCGTCGTGCAGTGCGCGCCTCACCAGTCCGTTGAGTTCTGTCGAACCGTATTGTTCCCACCAGGTTGCTGCCGGCCAGGCCGCGGCGCTGGAGTTCTTTTCAGTGCCCTGTGTCGTGTTCCGCGCAAGCAGGGCCTCAGTATGTAGCCCATCGCTGGAGGCCGGCGATGGCAGGCGCATGCAGCCGACTAGCTGCGTTGCCAACAGTCCTATCAGCGCAGCGCCCGATGGTGCGCAGGTTCGACGACGCGCAGGATGGCTCATGCTCGCTCCTTGTTGCGGCGGTGGTGTTCGCGCGCCAGATACTCTTCGCTCTGCATCTCGATCAGGCGACTCGCCGTGCGCTCGAACTCGAAGCGCAGGCGCTCGCCCGCGTACAGTTCGGTCGGTGCGGTCGCCGCCGACAATACCAGCTTGACGCCCTGGTCGTAGAACTCATCGACGAGCGCGATGAAGCGGCGTGCAGCATTGTCATGTTCCTGGCCGAAGCGGGGTACGTCGGAAACGAACACAGTATGAAACTGGGCCGCAATGTCCACGTAGTCGTTCTGACTGCGCGGACCCTCGCAGAGTGTCTCGAAGCTGAACCAGACCACATCGCTACTACGCCGCCAGGCGGCCAGCGGCCGGTCGGAGACGCGAATTTCAGCGTGATGTTCGCCGTTCTCACCGGCCAGCTGCACGAACAGCGCTGCCATCTTTTCGCGTGCATGCGCAGGTTGCGCGGAAGACAGGTAGATCGATGCGCGGGTCAGTGCCCGCAATCGGTAGTCGGTGCTACCAGTGAGCTCATGCACCACGAGGCGAGATTCAAGCAGTGCAATGGCCGGCAGAAAGCGTGCTCGTTGCAGACCGTCGCGGTACAGCCCGTGTGGGGCGCAGTTGGAGGTGATCACCAGGGAGGTGCCGGCCTCCAGCAATGCATCAAACAATGTGCCAAGAATCATCGCGTCGGCGATGTCGCTGACATAGAGCTCATCCAGGCAGATGACTCGATACTGCGCTGACAGCTCGCGTGCCACGTGTTGCAGAGGGTCGCGCTGCTGACGCTGCGCGCGCAGCGCGGCGTGCACATCGCGCATGAAATGGTGGAAATGACTGCGCAGCCGCTGCGGTGTTTCCAGTGACTGGAAAAACATGTCGACCAGCCAGG
>CAYFPW010000245.1:0-2328 GCA_964345055.1 uncultured Steroidobacteraceae bacterium
CATGATCTCACCGTAGCTGGTGACGCCATTGGTCAGCACCTGATACTTGCCATCGACATACAACGTTGGTGTGCCTTCGAGCTTCAGCCGCTCAGCCTTTGCGCTCGCGGCACTGAGTGCGGCCTGCACGCCCATCGAGGCCAGCGCCTCGGAGAATCGGGCCCGATCGACGCCCAGCCGCACATACAGGTTGATCAGTTGTTCGTCGTCCCTGGGCTGTATACCGGCGCCCCAAACCGTATCGAACACCTTTTCATGCGTCGAATCGGCGACGCCCAGCGCCTTGGCAGCGAAATAGCCGCGCGCAAAAAGCTCGAAGATGGGATTGAAGCTGGCGGGCAGATAGCTCATCTGCACATCGGACGGCTGGTGGGCTTTCCAGGCCCGCAGCGCGGGCTCGAACTCGAAGCAATGCACGCAGCCGTAGCTGAAGGCCTCGAGCACTTCGATCTTGTTGCCGCTCTCCACCGGCACTGGCGTGGCGAGGGTACGGAAGTTCTGGCCTTCCACCAGTGTCACCGGCGCAGCAGCGGCGGCGACGCCGGCTGCCATCAGTGTGCACACGCTCAGCCACAGACCTTTCCATGCTCGCATCGTGATCTCCCAATCCATCGAATCTCTCACCGGACGATGATAAACGCAGCGCGGGACGTGCGTCAGTGGTCGTGGTGCAGATAGCTTGCCTGAGGCGGCAGTCGCAGGCTCACCAGGAACGCCACCCCCATCATGCCGGTGACATACCAGAAGAAGGCGGATTCATGCCCCAGCGACTTGAGTCCGAGTGCAACGTATTCGGCCGAGCCGCCGAAGAGCGCATTGCCCAGCGCATAGGCCGTTCCGACACCGAGTGCGCGCACCTCGGCTGGAAACATCTCGGCTTTCACCACGGCACCGACGGAGGTATAGAGACTGACGATGGCCAGCGCGAAAGTGATCAGGACGCCTGCCAGCAGCGGACTGGACACACCTTGCAGCGCGGTGAGGATCGGAACTGTGCAGAGGGCCCCCAGAGCACCGAACAGCAGCATGTTGCCGCGCCGGCCGATGCGATCCGACAGCGCGCCGAACAACGGCTGCATGCACATGGACAGGAACAAACAGCAGGTCATCACGGTACTGGCCGTACGGATGGACATGCCGGCCGTGTTGACCAGGTACTTCTGCATGTAGGTGGTGAAGGTATAAAAGATGAGCGAACCGCCGGCTGTATAGCCAAGCACGGTGAGGAAAGCTGCGCGATGCCGGCGAAACAGTTCTGCCACGCTGCCGGCGACAGGACTGCTGCGCACCTGTGCGGTAGAGGTTTCGTGCAACTGACGCTGCAGCCAGAGCGCCGCCAGCGCAGTAATGGCCCCAATGATGAAGGGAATGCGCCAGCCCCAGGCCTTGATTGCGGCTTCATCCAGGAACTGCTGCAGCAGTACGACCACCAGAACTGCGAGCAGCTGGCCGCCGATCAGCGTGACGTACTGAAAAGACGAAAAGAACCCGCGATGACCGCGCAGTGCGACCTCGCTCATATAGGTGGCGGTCGTGCCGTACTGCCCGCCCACCGACAACCCCTGCAGGAGTCGTGCGAGGAGCAGCAGGGCCGGCGCCCAGGCGCCGAGGGTGGCATGACCGGGCAACAGCGCAATGGTCAGCGAACCGGCACACATTAATGTCACTGAGACCCGCAGTGCAGTGCGACGGCCGCGACGGTCCGCAATGCGCCCAAACAGCCAGCCGCCGACCGGACGCATCAGGAACCCGGCCGCAAATACGCCTGCGGTATTGAGCAGCTGCGCAGTGGGATCGGAACTGGGGAAGAACACCGGCGCGAAGTAGACGGCGCAGAAAGCGTAGACGTAGAAGTCGAACCATTCGACCAGATTGCCGCTGGAGGCGACAATGATGGCGCGAATCCGGGCCCGGCGTTCGGCCACGGTGTAACCCCCCACGGGCTCGGCTGGAATGGCCGCAACTGCGCCCAGTGGGTCGCCCTGCACCCGGTTCACACCCATCGATCCCCCGTTTCCCCGCAGATTGATCAAGATATTGCCCCCGGGGCCGGCCCGGGTACCGGCGGTTGGGCCGGCTTGCAATTACATTACAAGTCCTTCATCGTGACCTGTTAATAGTTTTATTAACGTGTCGTCGGGGACCTCATAACAAGGCTGCTTCGCCGTCTGGAACGAGGTCTCCACTTAATAGAATGAAAAACCGCAATATTCTGGTCACCGGTGGCGCCGGATACATCGGCAGCCACGCCTGCAAGGCCCTCGCTGCTGCAGGGTATACCCCCGTCAGCTTCGACAGCCTGGTCTATGGCCATCGCTGGGCCGTGCG
>CAYFPW010000246.1:0-2311 GCA_964345055.1 uncultured Steroidobacteraceae bacterium
TCGCGCAGCTTCTGCACCAGCTTCTCATCGTCCGTGAACCAGACTTTGCCGGTGTTCTTGAACAGGCTAATGATGTCCTGATATGACTCTTCCGGAGTCAGCACAAACTGCTCATGCGAGCAGATGATGCCGTTGTCAAAAGCCGCGCCGGTGACGATCTTATCCACCGCTTCCTTGTAATCCACGCCGCGGTCGATGATCACAGGCACGTTGCCGGCGCCCACGCCGTACGATGGCTTGCCTGAGGAGTAAGCGGACTTGACCATGGCGCCACCGCCCGTGGCCACCACGACGTCCACTGAACGCATCAGGTCCTGCGTCTTCTCGACCGAACCGTTGCGCACGGTCTGGATCAGATTGTCCGGACCGCCATGCTTTTTGACGATCTTCATGAATTCCTGCGTCAGGTGCTCGGTGCACTTCTGCGCCTTGGGATGCGGCGCAAAGATCACGGCGTTGCCGGTCTTCAAGGCAAACATGCCATTGCACATCGGCGTAGCAACCGGATTGGTGACCGGACACACGGCGGCGACCACCCCCATCGGCTTGGCGACGAACACCAGATTGTTTTCCGGATCCTCGCCAATGATGTTGCGCGACTTCTTGCCCTTGAGATGGTTCCAGATGACGCGGGCCTTGCCCTTCTTCTTGAGGACCTTGTCCTCGAAATTGCCGATAGTGGTCTCATCAACGGCCATGCGCGCCAGCGCCTCGGCGTTGTCATAAACATACTTGCCGATGTCGTGAACGATGGCGTCTACCTGCTCCTGCGAGAAGGTTTCGTAGACGGCCTGGGCTACGCGCGCCTTGGCAACGAGGTCCTGGATCTCGGCATCGGCGGGGGCTGCACGGTCGGGCATGTTCATGAAAATCTCCTGACGGAAATGGGGCCTGACAGAAAAATGGGTGGCTTAACGAACTATTATCGAACCAAAGCCCCCGGTCTGGCAACCCGGGACCCGCGACAGGTGGCCACAACAGCGCCCTGCCGCCGGATGCGAACCGTTGGCGGCCCCCGCGCTGATTGCGTAACATTCACTTCTTTAAAGCAGCCGGACGCAGAGTGATCCAATGATGAATATGGTCAAGAATGGTCGATGGGCAGTGGCTTTGTTGGCAGCTTGGGTTGCCCCCGCCAACGCGCTGGACACCTGGAGCACGACACAGGGCGTGCTCAACATGCCGCTGGTCACCTACTCCGGAAAGACTTACCACAATGTGACTGGCGTTCTGGGTGGTGTGATCTCGGTAGGGTCGGCCTGCAGCTCGACCTCAACGGCTGCAGACACCCTGAGTTCGGCTACCGGCCAACTGAGCATCCCCGCCGTCAAGGTCACCACTTCTACCGGCACATCCACCTACTGCAACGCGCAGGTCTGGTTGTCGAGCATCACCAGCGTCGGTGGCGTGTGCGCGAACGCCTCAACCTGCTCCCAGTACTTCACGCCCGTCCCCTATGCCGACAAGATGGCTAGGAGTTACTCGCCCTCACTGAGCATCGTCTCCGGCAGCCTCACCAACCGGTCGCGCTATCTGATTTCTGACTCGAGCACCGGCGGGAGCTCGGCCAACTATCTTTCCATCGGCAATGATTTCACCGCCACCGCCGGCAGCAGCAATGCCGCCGGAAGCTACGGCAGCTACGCGGTGACGTCGGGCACCATCCCCCTGTCGTCAACCTACAAGACTTACCTGAGCAAGCTCATTCAGGTCGTAGCGGTCAAGGACGACGGCACCAATGCCGACGTCTACTACACTGACAACAAGCCCAATGCCCAGGGCTATCGGCTGGATTCTCATCTGCATCCCAATGAATCCATCGACGTCGACACGGCCAACGGCAATATCCTGAAGTTCAGGAGAAATATCAGTGGCCCGCCGTCGGGCACGAGCTTCTCTACCTCGACGGCCATGACACCGATCGCGACAGCGGATGGCTTCGTTTCTTTCAACTACGACACCAGCACGCGCCGACTGCAGGCTGCCAAGCGCTATATTCGCAGCATCGTGCAGGACGTATCGACATCCTGCACCAAGGATCCCTGCTACAACGCCAGCTTCAAGGTGGACCCCAATTTCACCTTGAGCGGCTACTACGTGAACGTGACCAATGGCGTCTACTCGCTGGTGGCGAGCGCGACATCCGCGACGCCGCTGTATTTCTACGGCTCTTCGGATGGCTATGCGGTTCCGGTCAGCAGTCTGAATCCGACCAATACCGCGTTCAGCACGGCCAACCCTGCTGCAGCGTTTCCGACCAGTGCGACCGGCTCAACCACCTCTGCAGCCGTTGCAGCTACCGAGAACAACT
>CAYFPW010000247.1:0-2303 GCA_964345055.1 uncultured Steroidobacteraceae bacterium
GGGCCGGTGCCGCTGGCTCAGGTGGCACGCATCCACGCCACCGAAGGCCGCTACATGATCGAACACGATGGCGGCCAACGGCGCATTAGCGTGACGTTCAACGCCAGCGGTCGGCCGCTGCAGGATGTCGTCACTGAGGCACGGCAACTGATCGCGCAGAAGGTCAGTCTACCGACTGGCGTCTTCATCCAGTTCACTGGGGCGGCTGAAGCTGAACGGCAGACACGCAATGAAATGCTGCTCTACAGTGGCGTAGCACTCGTTCTGATCTTGATGATTCTGTTCATGGCTTTCCAATGGCGCATCAACACCTGGCTGGTGCTGGCCAACCTGCCCTTCAGTCTGATTGGCAGCGTCGCTGCGATTGCCTGCAGCGGTATCGGACTGTCACTGGGCGCAGTGGTCGGCCTGGTCACGGTCTTCGGTATCAGCGCACGCAATGCCATCCTGCAGCTGGTGCATTACGAACATCTGGTCGAACGCGAGGGTGCCGCCTGGAATCTGGAGCTGGCACTGCGCGGCGCCGGCGAACGTCTGATCCCCATCTTGATGACCGCCGCAGTCACGGCGCTTGGACTGGCACCACTGGCCTTTGGCCTGCACCGCCCGGGGCAGGAAATCGAAGGGCCGATGGCCATCACCGTTCTGGGCGGACTGGTGAGCTCGACCGTGCTCAATCTGGTTGCGCTGCCAGCACTGGCCCTTCGCTACGTGCGGCCCCGCCGCTGATATCAAACCGGGGCGACTGGCGCAGTGCGCTCGAGCGTGATGAAACTCATCGCGTAGATGTGCCGCTCGTCGGCGGCATGCTCAATGCGTGCTGACTCACGCCACTCTTCCCAACGCACGGCCGGGAAGCGCACATCGCCTTCGACATCGGCATGAACCCGGGTCAGGTACAGCACCTGCGCCAGCGGCAGCGCTGCGGCATACAGCACAGCGCCCCCGATGACACAGACCTCTTCCTGACCGGAGCAGCGCTGCAGTGCCTCCTGCAGGTTGCGCACGGTCTCGACACCCGACACAGCGATATCCGGACCACGGCTGAGCACCAGATTACGGCGCCCCGGCAGCGGGCGACCGATTGACTCGAATGTGCGCCGGCCCATCAGCACCGGCTTACCGAGTGTGACTGCCTTGAAGTGCCGCAGGTCGTCCGGTAGATGCCAGGGCAGCGCACCGCCGCGACCGATCACGCCGTTGGTGGCGAGGGCAGCAACGAGCGCCAGCCTGGTCACCGGCGGATCACTTCTTCTTCGCAGCCTGTTTGCGGGCTGCCTTCTTGCGGGCGCCCTGACGCTTCACGGCCTTCTTCTTGGCGCGCTTCTTCGGCCGCTTGGCTGGCCACAGCATGGTACCGCGACAGTTTTTGGCACCGCAGCGGCAGGCGTAGATCTCGTCGACATTCTCCGGGTCGTCGTCGTCACGACCAATGGAGTAATCGTAAGTGAGTTCTTCGCCTGGCTTGATCGTGCGGATCGCTTCGACGAACACGCGACGGTCCTCGATGACCGATTCGCAGTTCGGATCGCAACCGTGATTGATGAAACGAGAGTCGTTGCCACCCACGCCGCCGTCGATGACGATGCTCCGGCTCACAATGAACAGGAAGGTGTGATTGTCGTTGTCCGCCTTGCTCTCGTAACGACGATCGGCCTCCTCATGGGAGATGCGATCGCCGATATATTCAGCGATACGTGCACCCTTGCGGATCAGGCGTGTGGCGAAGGCGCCGCGTCCATGCACCTTTGAACGACGTACCTTGAAATAAGGTTCTTTGGCGATGGCACTCATACAGCCACCGGCGCCTTGATGGCAGGATGATGCTGGTAGTTCACGAACTCGAAGTCCTCATACTGATAATCGAAGAGAGTGGGCGGCCGGCGCTGGATGTTCAAGGTGGGCAACGGCAAGGGCTGCCGTGCGAGCTGCAAATCCGCCTGCTCCAGGTGGTTCAGGTACAGGTGCGTGTCTCCCCCGGTCCACACGAAGTCGCCGGGCAGCAGATCACACTGCTGGGCAACCATGTGCGTCAGCAGTGCATAGGAGGCGATGTTGAACGGCACGCCGAGGAAGATATCGGCACTGCGCTGGTACAATTGGCAGCTGAGTCGGCCCTCGGCGACGTAGAACTGGAACAGCGCGTGACAGGGCTGCAGCGCCATGCGCGGCAGTTCACCGACATTCCACGCGCTGACGATGATACGCCGCGAGTCCGGGTTGTTGCGGATCAGTTGCAGGACTTCGGCCATCTGATCAACTTCGCGACCATCGGCCGTGCGCCAGGCACGCCACTGCCGGCC
>CAYFPW010000248.1:0-2302 GCA_964345055.1 uncultured Steroidobacteraceae bacterium
TGCTGGCGCGCGGTCGAATCAGCCTGTACGAGCCGCGCGGTGATTACCAGCTCATCGTTGAACACCTGGAACTGGCTGGCGAAGGGGCGCTGCGTCGCGCCTTCGAAGAGCTGAAAGCCAAACTTCAGGCCGAGGGCCTGTTCGCCAACGAGCGTAAGCGGCCGCTTCCCACGCTTCCGGAAACGATTGGCGTGGTCACCTCCCCCACGGGCGCGGCCATCCGCGACATCCTGCATATTCTCGGGCGCCGCTTTCCAGCCGCGCAGGTGATCATCTACCCGGTTCCGGTGCAGGGTGCAGCCGCGCCGGCGGCCATCAGTGCGATGCTGGATCTGGCCAATTCACGCGCTGAATGCGATGTGCTCATTGTGGCGCGCGGCGGCGGGTCTCTGGAGGACCTGCAGGCCTTCAATGACGAACGGGTGGCCCGCGCCATCGCCCGCTCAGTCCTGCCCGTGGTCAGCGCCGTGGGCCATGAGACCGATGTCACCATCGCCGA
Source organism: uncultured Steroidobacteraceae bacterium (assembly GCA_964345055.1). GTDB lineage: Bacteria > Pseudomonadota > Gammaproteobacteria > Steroidobacterales > Steroidobacteraceae > FEN-1191. Next base: position 500 of record CAYFPW010000248.1, read on the forward strand.
TCTGGTCGCCGATGTGCGCGCCCCCACACCGTCCGGTGCAGCCGAACTGGTGGTGCCGGACCGGCAGGTCTGGCTGCAACGGCTGGCGCAGGTGCAGCAGCGTTTGCAGAGGCTGTGGCAACGATCCAGCCAGGATGCGCAGTCCGCGCTGGAACGCCTGCAACAGCGGCTGCAGCGCGCCCATCCCGGCACACGGCTGGCTCAACAGGCCCAGCGTCTGGATGAGCTGGAACAGCGCCGCCTGCGCGCTTGGCAGGCGCTGCTGGCCGCTCATCAAAGTCGCTTGCAGGAACTGGCACGGGCACTGCATGCGGTCAGCCCATTAGCCACGTTGGAGCGTGGATTCGCGATCGTGACGCGCACCAGCGACGGCCGGGCGCTGACCGACGCCTCGCTGCTGCAGCCCGGCGAGCGACTTCGCGCCCGCCTCGCCCGGGGGGTCGTGGAGGCCACTGTGGAGCAAATCACAATCGAGAGCCCGACATGAAAGCCCTCCTCAATGTACTGCTGTGCGCAGCCCTGCTGATCCTGCCGGCGACTGCGATCCATGCCGCCGCAACCCCGAGCGACAGCAGTCCGGTTCCAGGCGGTATCGCGGTGATACCGGTGGGCAATGTCGCCGAGCCGGCTCCCGTGGTGACTTATGCGGGCCAGCGCGTGATGTTGCTGCGCGATGCCACCCAATGGCTGGCCATCGTCGGACTCGCCCTCTCGACGGAACTCGGCGAGCATCAGATAGACGTCCGCAAGGCTGGTGCAACAACGCCCACACAGGTGGCTTTCAGCGTCGGCGATAAGCGCTACAGCGAACAGAGATTGAGCGTGGCCCCGGGCCAGGTCAATCTGTCGAAGCAGGATCTGGAGCGCTACAACCGCGAGTCAGCGCGCATGAAGGTGGTCATGCAGAGCTTTACTAAGGAGGCACCGAGCAACTTGCAGTTGTTGCCGCCGGTGGATGGCCCGCGCTCCAGCTCTTTCGGACTGCGCCGAGTATTTAATGGTGAGTCGCGCAATCCCCATTCGGGCATGGACATCGCCTCCCCGAGCGGCACGCCGATCCGTGCCGCCGCAGACGGCCGCGTGATCGAGACCGGCAACTATTTCTTCAATGGCAACACCGTCCTCATCGAACATGGACAGGGCCTGATCACGATGTATTGCCACCTGTCCGCAACCGCCGTGAAAACCGGCGATAAGATCAAGCGCGGCGATATTCTCGGCAAGGTGGGTGCCACGGGCCGTGTCACGGGACCGCATCTGCATTTTGGTGTGGCGCTGAATCGCGCCTTTGTGGACCCGGCGTGGTTCCTGCCGGAGACTGCCGCGCCCGTCGCGGCCTCGCATTGACGCTGCCGCTAAAGCCGGCGGACTGACGACGCGGTGCGCTAACTGCGCTTGCGTCGTCCCGGCAAACTCGGCGCGGCCCGTTGCGGTCGCCGGCCGGCCCGGGCGCGGTCAAAAGGATTTGCGTCGGTGCGAAACTCCACGGCCACCGGCGTTGCATACAGCTTGAAGGCTTCACGATAGACATTGGCCAGATAGCGCCGGTAAGCGTCCGGCACCGCCACCGTCTGGTTGCCGTGAATGATGATGCGCGGCGGGTTGCGCCCGCCCTGATGGGCATAGCGCAGCTTGATGCGCCGCCCTTTCACCAGCGGCGGCTGGTGCGCAGCTATGGCACCTTCCAGCACGCGCGTCAGCTGCGATGTCGGCAGTTCTTTCATGGCGGCATCGAAACCACGAATGATGTCAGCGGCCAGCTCGCCGACGCCGGTACCATGGCGTGCGGAAATGAAGTGGATT
>CAYFPW010000249.1:0-2300 GCA_964345055.1 uncultured Steroidobacteraceae bacterium
GGCCTGTAGATCCTCCAGAGAGCCGCCGCCGCGTGCCACGATGAGCACATTGCATTCGGCGCGTGCATTGGCCAGATCCAACATCGCGCTGATGGCGGCCGGCGCGGCTGCACCCTGGACGGGAACCGGATAGATGATGACCTGTGCGGCCGGAAAGCGGCGTTCGAGAATATGCAGGATGTCGCGGATCGCTGCACCCGTGGGGGAGGTGACGACGCCAACCGTCTCCGGGAGCGTGGGCAGTGGCCGCTTACGCTCGGTGGCAAACAGGCCCTCGGTCTGCAGTTTGGCTTTCAGCTCTTCGAAGGCGCGCCGCAGGGCACCTTCGCCGGCCAGTTCCATGTGCTCGACAATGAGCTGGTAATCACCGCGCGGCTCGTACAGGCTGATTCGACCGCGCGCCAGCAGTTGCATGCCATCGCGCGGGGCGATCAGGCAGAGGGCGTTGCGGGGCCGGAACATCGCGCAGCGCAGCTGGGCGTCGCGATCCTTGAGTGAAAAGTACCAGTGTCCGGAGCTGGGCTGGGCCAGATTCGAGACTTCCCCTTCGACCCACACCACGCCCAGGCCGCCCTCCAGCAGCTGGCGCGCTGCGCGGTTCAGCGCCGTCACGGAAAAGACGTTGCGGGTGTCCTGCTGGGCCATGCCTACAGTGTACTGAAACCCGGCCGGGGTCAGTCGCTGAGCGGTGCAGTGCCTGAGCTGCGGCCGGCCAAAGCAGCGATTCGGTGGCCGATGCATCGCCGAGGTTTACCCGGGGGTGCGCGGCCAGTACAATGCCGCGCCTCTTTCCTGCGGCGTCGCCACTCATGCGCATTCTGGAAGAAGCACTTACTTTTGATGACGTCCTGCTCGTTCCGGCGCGCTCTGACGTCCTGCCCCGAGAGGTCGATCTCTCCACCCAGCTGACTCGCCGTATCCGCATTGGCCTTCCGTTCCTGTCGGCTGCCATGGATACCGTGACCGAGGCCCGCCTCGCGATCACCATCGCGCAGGAAGGTGGCATGGGCATCATCCACAAGAACATGTCTATCGAAGCGCAGGCCCGCGAGGTCGCGCGCGTCAAGAAGTTCGAGAGCGGGGTGATCACCGATCCGATCACCGTTTCCCCCGATGTCACGGTGCGTCAGGTCATCGAACTGACCCGCGCGCGCGGCATCTCCGGCGTACCGGTAGTCGATGGCAAGCAGGTGGTAGGTATCGTCACGCATCGTGACCTGCGCTTCGAACGCCAGCTCGACAACCCGGTCTCCGCGGTGATGACCCCGAAGTCGCGCCTGGTCACGGTACGCGAGGGTTCGCCCAAGGAAGAAGTACAGAAGCTGCTGCATAAGCACCGCATCGAAAAGGTTCTCGTCGTCGGCGAAAACGACGAACTGCGCGGCATGATTACCGTCAAAGACTTTCAGAAGGCTACGGAATTCCCCCGGGCCAGCAAAGACGAGGGCGGCCGGCTGCGTTGTGGCGCGGCGGTGGGCACTTCGCCGGACACGCTGGATCGCGTGGCCGCGCTGGTGGAGATGGGCGTGGACGTGGTCGTGGTCGATACCTCGCACGGTCACTCGCGCGGCGTGCTCGAGATGGTCAGCCGCATCAAAGCGCGTTTCGCGGATATCGACGTCATCGCCGGTAACATCGTCACGCGCGAGGCGGCTCTGGATCTCGTCCAGGCGGGTGCGGATGCGGTGAAGGTGGGCATTGGCCCCGGTTCGATTTGCACCACTCGCATCGTCGCCGGCGTCGGCGTGCCGCAGATCACAGCGGTGTCGAACGTCGCCGAAGCACTCCTCAAGCAGGGCGTGCCGCTGATCGCTGACGGTGGTATCCGCTTCTCCGGCGACGTCGCCAAGGCGATTGCTGCCGGTGCGCATGCTGTGATGATTGGTGGCCTGTTTGCAGGTACCGAGGAATCGCCGGGCAATGTTGAGCTGTATCAGGGCGCGTCCTACAAGTCCTACCGCGGCATGGGCTCGCTCGGTGCCATGGCTGACAAGCATGGCTCGGCAGATCGTTATTTCCAGGACACCAGCAGTGAGCTCGAGAAACTGGTGCCGGAGGGCATCGAGGGGCGTGTGCCGTACAAGGGCAGCCTCGTCTCGATCCTGTACCAGCTGGCCGGTGGCTTGCGCGCCGCAATGGGCTATACCGGCAGCAGCAGTATTCTCGAGATGCGCACCCGCCCGCAGTTCGTGCGCATCACCAACGCAGGTGTGCGTGAGAGCCATGTGCACGACGTGACCATCACCAAGGAAGCGCCGAACTATCGTGTCTCCTGAACACGCGGATATCCACGCCGACCG
>CAYFPW010000250.1:0-2299 GCA_964345055.1 uncultured Steroidobacteraceae bacterium
GTCAGCCGGTCGCCAACCAATGAACGCCCGCTCCTTTTTTGTCTTGCAAGCGGTGGTGTGCACGGTATGGCTGGCTTGTTCCTCGCCAGTGAGCGCCGCGCCGTCCAAGCCGTCACAGTCGGCCATCGATCCAGTGGCGGCGGCCGCAGCTGCAGCGCCAGCCAAACCAACTCCATGGAAAAGTCTGTCCTCAGCTCAACGGGAATTGCTGGACCTGCACCGGGAAGAGTGGGATTTGCTGCCGGCTGGCCGACAGCAGGCGCTGGCCTATGGCGCGGCCCGGTGGCTGTCTATGGATGAGACTGAGCGGGCGGCGGCGTTGGAACGATTCAAGCGCTTCACCGCCATGCCGGAGGATCGCCAAGCGCTACTGCGTCGGCGTTGGCAGGAATTCCTGGCACTCTCGGGGAGTGAGCAGGCAGCGATGCGTGATCACTTTCATGCTTTCCAGACGGCACCCGCGGAACAGCAGGAGGCCTTGCGCCGGAAGTGGCTGGCGGCCGATCACGAAGAACGTGTGGCAATGCTTGAGCAGCTGCGGCAGCAGAAGGCACAGCGGCACTGAGTCCTCTCATCCCGTTCAGATGCGGTGACGGTGAGGGAGAGTCCATGAGCGAAATTTCCATCGAAATCGCGCGCGCCGGCGACGAAGGCGTCCTGCTGCAGCTGATTCGCGGCCTGGCCGACTACGAGCGGCTGCTGCCCGACGTGGTCACCACTGAAGAGTTGTTGCGACAACATCTGTTCGGGGCGCGGCCGTCGGCCGAGGCGTTGCTGGCGCGCGTGCAGGGCGAACCGGTGGGCTTCGCGCTGTATTTCACCAATTTCTCCACCTTCCTCGGCAGGCCCGGCCTGTATCTCGAGGATCTGTTCGTGCTGCCGGAGCATCGCGGTCGTGGTTACGGAGCGCGGTTGTTCCGCTGCGTCGCGCAGATCGCAGTCGAACGCGAATGCGGTCGTATGGAATGGTCGGTGCTTGACTGGAACGAGCCGGCGCTGGATTTCTACCGTCGCATGGGCGCCCAGCCGATGTCGGAGTGGACGGTGCAGCGACTGACCGGAGAGGCGCTGCGGCAGGCGGCGAGCGGCGGCGCAGCCAAGGGCTGACGCCGCCGCGGCAATATCGCTCAGACCGACTTGACCGCCTGGATCAGCTGGTTGGCAGCGGCCTGGCCGTCACCGTAGAGCATGCGCGTGTTGTCGAGGAAGAACAGCGCATTCTCGATGCCCGAGAAGCCCGCACCCTGACCACGCTTGATGACAACGACGTTCTTGGCCTTGTCGGCGTTCAGGATCGGCATGCCGTAGATCGGGCTACTCTTGTCGTTGCGCGCCACCGGATTCACCACGTCGTTCGCACCGATGATCAGGGCCACGTCCGCAGTCTCGAACTCCGCGTTGATTTCATCCAGATCCGCGATCAGGTCATAGGGCACGCCGGCCTCAGCCAGCAGCACATTCATATGGCCCGGCATGCGGCCGGCCACCGGATGAATGGCGAAGCGAACCTGCACGCCGCGGTCGATCAGCAGCTGACAGAGTTCCCAGACCTTGTGCTGCGCCTGCGCCACGGCCATGCCGTAGCCCGGCACGACGATGACCTTCTGCGCGAAGGCCATCATGACGCCCACGTCGGAGGCCTCGATCGGCTTCATGCTGCCCGTGACCGGACCGCCTGCGGCCGCGCCACCGGTATCGCCGAAGCCGGAGAACAGCACATTGCCCAGCGAACGGTTCATGGCCTTGGCCATCAGTTGCGTCAGCAGCGTGCCGGCCGAGCCCACCACTGTGCCGGCGATGATCATGGCCGCGTTCTGCATCACGAAGCCTTCGAAGGCAACGGCCAGTCCGGTGAAGGCGTTGTACAGCGAGATCACCACCGGCATGTCAGCGCCGCCGATCGGCAGCGTCATCATCACGCCGAAAAGCAGGGCCAGCACGAAGAAGCCAGTCACCACGCCCGTGCTCACGTCCTGGCCGCTGGCCACCAGCGCGCCGAGCACCACGGTCAGCGCCAGCAGCGCCAGATTGAAGAACTGCTGTCCGCTGAAGCGCATGGCTCCCTTGATCAGTCCCTGCAGCTTGCTGAAAGCGATCAGCGAACCACTGAAGGACACAGCGCCGATGATGCCGCCGACCACCGCCAGCGTGGCGACGACCACCGTCAGGCCTTCTTCGCCGGGGCGATGCATGGCCTGACGGTACAGCTCGACGGCTGCGATGGCCGCTGCCGCGCCACCGCCAAAGCCGTTGTACAGCGCGATCATCTGCGGCATGTCGGTCATGGCGACGCGCTTGC
>CAYFPW010000251.1:0-2296 GCA_964345055.1 uncultured Steroidobacteraceae bacterium
AAAAAGGAACGGACGTACGGATTCATCTGCCTACTCCCTCCGCCGGTACTAGCCGGATCAGGTTCAACGGGTTTGCCGACCATCGGCATCTCAGGCTACGAAGAGCCACCCCAAGGTCTCTTCACTCTAGCACGAAGTGCCCATCCGATGCGCTAGGATCTGCGCATGAGCACCTCCTCTCAACGCAGCGTACGCGTATTTCAGGTCGACGCATTCACGCGTCAGCGCTTCGCAGGTAATCCTGCCGGTGTCGTCCTCGATGCCGAATCATTGAGCGAGGAGGAAATGCGCGCCATCGCACGCGAACTGAACAATGGCGACACGGCTTTCGCATTGCCTCCCTCTTCGACGGATCACGATATCGCCGTGCGCTTTTTCACGCCGCGGGCCGAGGCCGGCTTTGTGGGTCATGCCACGGTCGCACTGCATGCTGTGCGCACCGCACTGGGCCTGCCGCCCGCGCGCCGTCAGATGCAGAAGACGGGAGTGGTAAACATTGACTGCAGCTCGGACGATGGTGTCACGCGCGTGCACATCCAGCAGCCGACTCCGCGGTTGCGCGGCGCTCTCACCGGTGACTCACTGGCCGCAGTGCTATCAGCGTTGCACCTGACACCCGATCAGCTCGATCCGCGCTGCCCACCAACCCTGGCTGGTGAGGGCAGTACACGCGCGCTGCTTGGGCTGCGCGATGCCGCCACACTGGCAGCCATTCAGCCAGAGCTGACTAAGCTGGCGGCGCTATCCCCTCAGGTGGGCGCTCAGGGCTATCTGGTCTACACGCTGGATTCGCGCATTGCCGGCTGCCTGACCGAGGCACGAATGTTCTGCCCCGCCATCGGTATCAATGAGGATCCGGTCAGCGGCAATGCGCATGGCATGCTCGGCGCGCTGCTGCAAAGCGTTGATCTGCTGCCTGCAACGGCCGCGGATGGCCGCCGCCACTTCATCGGGGCGCAGGGCCACCATCTGCATAGGCCCGGACAGGTACATATCGCTGTTGAGCCCGGTGAGGCGCGCGGCTCCACTGCAGGCGTCACTCTCAGCGGCGAGGCTGTGATCGTGTTCGAGACGCGCATCAATCTGTAGACTGGCCGAGCGCGGCAACCGCGAGCGCGCACCGCAAATTCGGTATCAGTGCAGCAGGTAAATCACTGCCAGCAGTCCGGCCCCGGTCATGGTGATGAAGTACGGCAGCGCCATCCAGACCATGCGCCCGTAGGACAGCCGCAAGAGCGGCGCCAGCGACGAGGTCAGCAGAAACAGGAAAGCAGCCTGTCCATTGGGCGTTGCCACGCTGGGAATATTGGTACCGGTGTTCACCGCAACCGCCAGCCGCGCGTACTGATCGGCAGAAATCAGACCGCCGTCAAAGGCTTTCTTGATTTCGGTGATGTACACCGTGGCGACGAAGACATTGTCGCTGATGGCGGACAGCGCACCATTGGCCAGATACAGCCATGCGGTCTGTCCAGCACCCCGCTGGCTCAGCACCCAGTCCACGATGGGCTGGAACAGTGCTTGATCATGAATCACCGCGACGATGGCAAAGAACACGACCAGCAAGGCCGTGAATGGAATGGCCGTCTTCATGGCCTCGGCGAGACGATGTTCCTCGGCGACACCCAGGAGCGCCGTCAAACACACCACGATCGCCAGACCGATGAGCCCCACCTCGGCCCAATGCAGCGCCAGTGCAATCACCAACAACACCGCGGCCGCACCCTGAACCAGCAGCCGCCAGCGGTCGCGCGTGGTGCGCTGCTGCGCTTCGCGTTGCTCATGCTCTGCCAGCATCTTCCGCACTGTGATCGGCACATCAGCACCGAAGCCGAACAGCCGAAAGTGCTCCAGCACGGCACAGGTCAGCAGACCCACCGCGAGCACCGGCAGGGAAACAGGCGCCACTTCCTGCGAAAACTGTACGAAGCTCCAGCCCATGACGTGACCAATCAGCAGATTCTGCGGTTCGCCCACCAGTGTGCACACACCGCCGAGCGCAGTGCCCACCGCCGCATGCATCAGCAGCGCCCGTAACGCCTGACGGAACTGTCGTAACTCACCTGCTCTTTCGGCGGGCAGATGTACGTCATGCCCCAAATGCTCGTCAGCCACTTCTACACCGGCGGCTGCGATGAAATAGATGCGATAGAACCCCAGCGCCACGGTCATTACCACCGCGATGACCGTCAGCGCATCAAGGAAGGCCGACAACAACGCCGCAGCCGAACAGAACGCCAAGCCGAGCAGCACACGCGAGCGCAGCACCATCAGCACCCGCGCAAAGATGAACACC
>CAYFPW010000252.1:0-2296 GCA_964345055.1 uncultured Steroidobacteraceae bacterium
CGGCCGAACCGACCGCGCGTGCCCTTGACCGGCGCTGCAGCGAGCAGTTCGCGACATTCCTCGAGCGTCAGCGACTTGGGATCGCGCTCCTTGGGGATGCGCGCGTTGCGCGTCTTGTCGGTGATGTAGGGGCCGTAGCGACCATTGAGCACCTGAATTCCATCCGCGCTGAAATCCAGGATGGTGCGATTGGCATCCAGGAGCTTTTTCTCTGCGATGATTTCCAGCGCCCTCGGTAGTTCCAGGGTGTAAGGATCATCAGTCTTCACCGAGGCGTATTTGCTGCCGTATTTGACGTAGGGTCCGAAGCGGCCGATGGCGACGGTGATCTTTTCACCTTCCGGTGTCTCACCGAGCTGGCGCGGCAACTTGAACAGTTCCATGGCCTCGGCAAACTGGATCGTATCCATCTTCTGCCCCGGCCGCAGGCCGGCAAAACGCGGCTTATCGACGTCGTCTTTGGTGCCGATCTGCACGAAGGGGCCGAAGCGTCCCATGCGTACCGTCACCGGCTTGCCCGTGGCCGGGTCGGTACCCAGCTCGCGGGCCAGCGCCACCTGCTCACGAGTGACGTTCTTTTCGATGTGATCGACCTGCTCAATGAACGGCGACCAGAATTTCTCCAGCGGGAGGGTCCACGCTTCTTCGCCGCGGGAAACTGCGTCGAGTTCGTCTTCCATATCGGCGGTGTAGCTGTATTCCACGTACTTGTGGAAGTGGTCGGTGAGGAAGCGGCAGACGATCTTGCCGATATCGGTGGCTGTGAAGCGACGGCTCTCGATCTCGACATAGCCGCGGTCGCGCAGCGTGGAGATGATGGAGGCGTAGGTCGAAGGCCGGCCGATGCCGTGCTCTTCCAGCGCTTTGACCAGCGAGGCTTCGGTGAAGCGCGGCGGGGGTTGCGTGAAATGCTGCTCGGGATGCAGCGCGACCAGGGTGACGGTATCCCCTTCCTTCATCGGCGGCAGGACGTGGTCACTGTCGTCTTCAGTACTGTCGTCGCGGCCTTCCTGATACACGGCAATGTAGCCGGGTTTCACCAGCGTGGAGCCATTGGCGCGCAGCAGATGACGCTCCGGGCCGTCCGGTCCCGCGAGCATATCGACGGCCACGGTATCGAAGACTGCGTGTGCCATCTGGCAGGCGACGGCGCGCTTCCAGATGAGCGAGTAGAGCTTGAGCTGGTCGGCATCGAGATAACGCTCGATGTCGGCGGGCACGATGGACGCTGACGTCGGGCGAATCGCTTCGTGCGCTTCCTGCGCATTCTTCGACTTGGTCCGGTAAACGCGCACTTCGTCGGCTACGGCCTCGCGGCCGTACAGCTTCTCGATGGTACTGCGGATCTCTGTGACCGCTTCAGCCGCCAGCGTCAGCGAGTCGGTACGCATGTAGGTGATCAGACCGACGCTGCCGTTGCCGATATCCACACCTTCATAGAGCTGCTGCGCGAGGCGCATGGTGCGCTGCGCCGAGAACCCCAGCTTGCGCGAGGCTTCCTGCTGCAGAGTGGAGGTGGTGAACGGCGGTGCCGGATTGCGGCGCATCTGCTTGCGGTCGATGCTGGCAATGCGCAGCGTACCGAGAGCGTCGGTCGATGCGCCCGTGGCACCCGACGCGCTGCAGGCGGCCCGCAGCGTGCGTTCCACCTCGCGCGCCGCGTTTTCGCTGGTGAAGCTGAACTTGTTCGACTTGGTATCGACGAAAACCTTGTTTCCGGCGAACTCGATCAAGCGGAGAGGAAAGCGGCGCGTGCTGTGCTCGCCTTCTGCATCGATGGTCCAGTATTCCTGCGGCACGAACGCGGCGATTTCATCTTCACGCTCGCAGATCATGCGCAGCGCCGGGCTTTGTACGCGGCCGGCGGACAGCCCGGGGCGCACTTTTTTCCACAGCAGCGGCGAGAGATTGAAGCCGACGAGATAATCGAGCGCACGGCGTGCCTGCTGCGCATTGACCAGATCGAAGGACAGATCACGCGGATGCTCGACGGCGTGCTTGACGGCGTTCTTAGTGATCTCGTGGAACACCACGCGACTGACATGCTTGCCTTCGGTTGCGCCGCGTTCCTTGAGCAGCTCGTACAGATGCCATGAAATGGCTTCGCCTTCGCGGTCCGGGTCGGTTGCGAGGTAGAGGCTACCGGCCTTCTTCAGGGCGCGCGCGATGGCATCGACATGCTTCTCGTTACGCTCGATCGGCTGGTAGCGCATGGCGAATCCGGCGCTCGGATCGACCGCGCCTTCCTTGGGCACCAGGTCGCGCACGTGGCCATAGGAAGCCAGCACTTCGTAGC
>CAYFPW010000253.1:0-2294 GCA_964345055.1 uncultured Steroidobacteraceae bacterium
GCGCGTGCGCTGGTGCAGCGCCACGGCGATCTGGATGTGTGGCTCAATCCGCCGCCGATCCCGCTGACGACGCCGGAGATGGACTGGGTTTACGACCTGCCGTATCAGCGTATCCCTCATCCGTTCTATGGCAAGGCCAATATTCCGGCCTACAAAATGATTCGCTTCTCGGTGGCCATCCAGCGCGGCTGCTTTGGTGGTTGCACCTTCTGCTCGATCACGGAGCATGAGGGTCGCATCATCCAGAACCGTTCCGAAGACTCGGTGATTCGCGAAGTGGAGAAGATCCGCGACTCGGTGCCGGGTTTCACGGGCGTGATCTCGGACCTCGGTGGACCGACGGCTAACATGTATCGCATCGCGTGTAAGAGTCGCGAGATCGAGAGCGCCTGCCGTCGCCCATCATGCGTCTATCCGGGTATCTGCCCAAACCTGAACACCGATCACAGTGCGCTGATCCAGTTGTACCGACGCGCCCGCGAGCTGCCTGGCATCAAGAAAGTGTTGATCGGATCCGGTGTGCGCTATGACTTGGCGATCGAATCGCCAGAGTATGTGAAAGAGCTGGTGCAACATCATGTCGGCGGGTATCTGAAAATCGCGCCCGAGCATCTGCGTGAAGGGCCGCTTTCAAAGATGATGAAGCCCGGTATGGGCACCTACGATCGCTTTAAGCTGCTGTTCGACAAGTACTCGAAGGAAGCGGGCAAAGAGCAGTATTTAATCCCGTACTTCATCGCCGCCCATCCGGGCACCACCGATGAGGACATGCTGGAGTTGGCGCTGTGGCTCAAGCGTAACGGGTTCCGTGCCGATCAGGTGCAGGCCTTCCTGCCCTCACCAATGGCCACGGCGACGGCCATGTACCACAGCGGCAAGAATCCGCTACGCCGCGTGACCCGTGGCAGTGAGTCCGTGTATATACCCAAAGGTCTGCGTCAACGCCGTCTGCACAAAGCGTTCCTGCGCTACCACGATGCCAACAACTGGCCGGTGCTGCGCGAAGCATTGCGTCGAATGGGTCGTGCGGACCTCATCGGACCGGGCAAGCACCAGCTCATTCCCGCATGGCAGCCTGCTGGCACTGGGCTTGCACCCGAAGGGCAGCGTGCCGCGTCTGGGCGGCGTGATACGCCGGCCAGACAGCCGATGCGAACCCAGCACACCGGGTTGCCGCGTACACCACGGGCGCCCGCTGCGCGCAGCCGCAAACGATGAGTCCCTCGGGGCGAGCGCTGCGTGTGGCTGGTGCCGTGCTGCTCGCCTCTGGAACTATTCTTGGTGCGTTCGGCGCGCATGCACTGAAGTCGCGTCTGCCGGTGGATCGTTACGAAGTCCTGCAGACCGCGGTGCATTACCAGTTCATCCATGCGTTGGGTCTGCTGCTGATGGGTATTGCCGCTGAACGCTTCGCTTCGCCGTTACTACGCAGTGCCGGCGCATGGCTGCTGGCGGGTGTGCTGCTCTTCAGCGGCAGTCTGTATCTGATATTGGCTGGCGCGCCGCACTGGCTGGGCGTAATCACTCCGCTGGGCGGCCTGGCGCTGATCGTCGGCTGGCTACTGGCCGCCTGGGTATTTGTACGGAATTGAAATGAAAATTTATTCCTGGAACGTCAACGGTATTCGCGCAGTGGTCCGCAAGAACGTCTTTCAGCCGTTCATTGACCAGCATCAGCCGGACATCCTCTGCCTACAGGAAACCAAGGCCGAGCGTGGACAGGCAGAGATTGATTTGCCTGATTACCGCGAGTATTGGAACTCAGCCGTGAAGAAAGGCTATTCGGGCACTGCCATTTTCTCCCGTCACGAACCGCTGGATGTCATCAATGGACTGCCGGACAGCTTCGCCGAGCGCTACACCTTTGCTGACGAGCTCAAGCGCGACAGCAGCGATGAAGGTCGCGTAATCGCGGCCGAATTTCGCGATTACTACGTCGTCACGGTTTACACTCCCAACGCCAAGGACGATCTGAGTCGGCTCAACCTCCGTTACAAGCATTGGGATCCCGCTTTTCTGGCCTACTGCCAGCAGCTACAGAAAAAGAAGCCGGTGATCTTCTGCGGTGATCTGAATGTCGCGCACACTGAGATGGATCTGGCAAATCCAAAGCCCAACCGCGGCAAGAAGGGCTTTACGGATGAGGAGCGCGCCGGCTTTCAGGCCATGGTCGATGCTGGTTTCGTAGACACTTTCCGTATGTTCACGCAGGGTAACGGCCACTACTCGTGGTGGAGCCATTTTGCGAATGCCCGCGCGCGCAACATCGGATGGAGAATCGACTACGTGCTGGT
>CAYFPW010000254.1:0-2293 GCA_964345055.1 uncultured Steroidobacteraceae bacterium
TTGCGCAGGTAGATCATGCGTCGCTGCGCATCGTGGGCGTATTCGCTCTTCGGGTAGCGCGACACCACCGTGCTGAATGCGGTGACCGCCGCCATGATGTCGTTGGGCGGGCGGCGTGACATGTCCACGCCCAGCCAGGTCTCGAGCTTGTAGGGCACGCGCTCGAAATTGATCATACCCTTCATGTACCACGCGTAGTCACAGCGCGGATGGGTCGGATTCTCACGCAGGAACTGCTCGGCGGCGTCCAGTGCGGTTTCCTTCTCGTCGCGGCGGTAGTAGAGGTAGATCAGATCCAGCCGTGCCTGCCGTGCCTGCGGCGAGAATGGGTAGCGTGCGGTCAATCCTTCGTATAGCCGGGTCGCGAATTCATAGTCGTTGTTGTCCAGCGCTTTGCGAGCGTTGGTGTACATCTTCTCGGCGGGCTGATTGGCCGCTTCACTTCCGCTGCGCGTTTTGCAACCGGACAGGCAGGCCAGTGCGACGATCAGCACCGCGCCGGCCAGGCGCAGGTATGTGGAGCCGGACTTGAACTGCACGGTGTAACCTTGTGGCAAAGTGCCATTATAGCGAATCCCCGCCGCCTTCCTCCGACCGACTGCATGGCTGACAAGTTCCAGACCGTAGAGGGGGCCTTGCCTGCCGAGGCTGCCGGCTTGCGCCTCGACCAGGCGCTGGCTCTGGCTTTTCCGCAGTATTCCCGCTCGCAGTTGCAGCGCTGGCTCCGTGCCGGGCGCATCACCGTGGCCGGCGGCGCGGCGCGGGCCAGCGCACGTATCGCCGGGGGCGAGCCGGTGCGGGTCGAGGCGGAGTTCGCGCACGATGACCGACTGGTCCCGGAGGACATTCCGCTCACCGTCGTCTACAGCGATGACGCGCTACTGGTACTGAATAAGCCCGCCGGGCTGGTGGTACACCCCGGTGCCGGCAATCGGCTGCATACGCTGCAGCATGCTCTGCTGGCCTGGGATCCTGCGCTGGCCCGTGTGCCCCGTGCCGGACTGGTACACCGGCTCGACAAGGACACCAGCGGACTGATGGTGGTGGCGCGCACCCCGGAGGTGCACACACGACTGGTGGCGGCCATGCAGTCACGCGAAATCGGCCGCGAGTACCTGGCACTGTGCTGCGGCCGACTGACCGCGGGCGGCACCATCGATGAGCCGATCGGTCGGCATCGTACCCAGCGCACGCGCATGACGGTGCGGCGCGACGGCCGTGTAGCGCGCACCCACTATCGGATCGCGGAACGTTTTCCCGCGCACACGCTGTTGCGCGTGCGGCTCGAGACAGGTCGCACTCATCAGATCCGCGTACACCTGACGCATCTGGGGCATCCGCTGGTCGGTGACCCGGAGTACGGGACGAGACGTGCGCCGGTCACGCGTGACATGGAGCCGGAGCTGGCCGCAGCACTGAAGGCTTTCCGCCGCCAGGCACTGCATGCTGCGCGTCTGGAACTTACGCATCCGGTGAGCGGGGTGGAGCTGTCCTTCGAGGCGCCCATACCGCAGGACTTCGAGCACCTGCTGGAGGCGCTGCGACAATGAATGCGGAGATCCTGAGGCCTGCCTGGTCAGTGCCATCGCGTGTGCGCTCTGCAATGACCCTGCGTGGCGGGGGCTGCAGCGTGGCACCGTTCGACAGCCTCAATCTCGGGACGCATGTCGGTGACGATGCCGACACGGTGGCACGCAATCGCGCGAGATTGCGTGCCACGCTTGCGTTGCCGGGCAATCCGCTCTGGCTGCAACAGGTGCATGGTGCCGTCGTGCATGTTGCGAAAGAGAGCCCGCCGCCGACGCCGCCCGTGGCCGATGCTGCGGTGTGCCGTATCCCCGGGGTGGTGCTGACGGTGATGGTTGCGGACTGCCTGCCGGTGCTGCTGGCAGAGCGCAGTGGCACGGTCATTGCGGTGGCGCATGCTGGCTGGCGGGGGTTGGCGGCCGGTGTGCTCGAGGCGGCGGTGACCGCCATGGGCGTGGATCCCGGCACTATCACGGCTTGGCTGGGACCCGCCATCTCGCAGCCGAACTTTGAGGTGGGCGAGGAGGTGCTGCAGGCGCTGGTCGCGGCGGATGCCGGTGCCTCGGTGGCCTTCGAGCGAAATGCCTCCGGACGCTGGCAGTGTGACTTGCCGCAACTCGCGCGCCGTCGTCTGCAGGCACTGGGCATTGGTGCAATGGTTGACTGCGGGCTGTGCACGTTTGAGCGGCGGGCGGATTTCTACTCCTTCCGCCGCGATGGCCGCACGGGTCGAATGGCGGCTCTGCTCTGGCTGGAGCCGTGACCG
>CAYFPW010000255.1:0-2250 GCA_964345055.1 uncultured Steroidobacteraceae bacterium
ACAGCGGAACACAAGCAGGGCGAGGTCGCGTTCTCGTACACGATCAAGCCCTACGTCGCGCGTTAAAAGCGGCGAAAGACAAGAGCCGACCCGTTGCAGGATGCACCGGGTCGGTTCTCTCCGAGTCGCGACTCAGGCGCCTCCAGGAGCGGCACCGCCCATGCCGGCATCCATGCCACCCCCCATACCGCCGCCCTCATCCGGTCCGAGATACGGGGGATTGGGCAGCATCTGCGCATCCCACTTCTTATATTGCGCCCGCAATTTCACGAGCACATCGGCATGGGTTTCCTTGATGTCGTTCTTTTCGCCCGGATCCACCGACAGATCGTAGAGATGCTCGGTCGTACCAGCGACAAAATACTTGTACTTGCCTGAACGCACCGCACCCTGACCCGTCGGCGCTCCGCGCTGTGCCGAACGGAAGAAGACCGTGTGTTCGAATGCTGTGCGCGTACCAGTGCAGACATCCATCAGATCCACACCATCGAGCGCGTAGCGCGCTTCGGCCTTGCCACCCGCCGCGGCAACAATCGTGGCGGAGATGTCGAAGGTGAAAGCCACCTGATCGGTGGTCTTGCCGGCTGGCACCACGCCCGGCCAGCGAACGATCATCGGAACGCGCAGTCCGCCCTCGGCGAGCTGCCCCTTCTGCCCGGAGAATGGCGCGAGGTAAGAGTTGCCGGTGCCGCCGTTGTCGCTTGCAAAGATGACCAGGGTGTTGCGCTCGAGGTTGGCGTCCTTGAGGGCTTGCAGGACCTTGCCGATGCCGGTGTCCATGCTCCTGACCATAGCGGTGTAAATTTCCTTCGGGCTGCCCGCCTTGTCACCCGGCTTCTGATCGGGCGGCTCGAGCGGCGTGTGCGGCGCGTTATAAAACAGGCTGATGAAGAACGGCTTGTCGTGCTTGCGCTGAATGACTTTGACCGCGCGCTCAGTAAACAAATCGGTCAGGTAGCCTTCGTCCTTCGATGGCTCCAGGTTTTCCCACAAATCGTAGGTACCGGCCGCATTCTTGTGCGTGTAGTAATCGGCCTGCGACGCACGGATACCGTAGAACTCATCGTAGCCGTGGCTGTTGGGACCATATTTCTCGACATTGCCGAGATTCCACTTGCCGATGAGCGTGGTGGCATAGCCGGCCTTTTTGACCAGTGAAGCCACCGTCGGATGCCCTTCCGGAATTCCCAGTGTGAGATCGCGATCGCCCAGCGGCTCCTGCAATCCCACCGGCAGGCGATGCGGATAGCGTCCCGTATGAAAGGCCACACGGGTGGGCGTGCACACGGGTGTGGCGTAGGCATCCGTGAACTTGATGCCCTGCCGCGCCATTTCATCCAGCACGGGCGTTTGGTAGTCCGGTCGCCCGTAGCAACTCAGATCGCCGTAACCGAGATCGTCGGCCAGGATAAAGATGATGTTCGGCTTGGCAGGGCGCTGGGCAAAAACGGCCTGCGCCGTCATGCCGAGTCCTGCGGCAGCCAGCGCGGACTGGAGGAAGGTACGTCTGTCGACACTGATGCTCATTACCAAGGCTCCTGTCGCGATCCGGATGAGTTCCGGTGGCGGAAATATAGCTCATCGACCGCGACCATTTGCATCAGCAAGTGTCAAGATAACGGCCATGCCCAGCCTGCGCGTCAATGACGAAGAGATCGATGAGGCCGAGATCGGACGGGAGACCGCTGCGATGCTGGCACTGATGAGCGAACAGATGCCGGGCGAAGATCCGCTGGCACTGCGCGCGCGTGCGCGCGAGTGGGCCGAGGACAATCTGATCGAAGCAGCGCTGCTACGCCAGGCTGCGCTGGCGGATCCGGACACGCGAATTGCTGCAACGGCCGAGATTGCAGCGCCCGTCATCCAGCTGCGTGTGCACCGTCTAGTCGAGAAAATCACTGCGCGCGCTCCCGCGCCGCAGGCGCGCGAGATCGCAGACTTCTACGTATCACACCGGGATACTTTCCAGGCACCGGAGCAACTGCGGGTCGCGCACATCGTGTGCAACATCGATGAGCGGCATTCCGCTGAAGCCGCGCGCAGCACGATTGAAAAAGCGCGCGCAGCACTGGATGCCGGCCAATCCTTCGCTGCAGTCGCGGACGCGTTGTCCGACTGCCCGGGGCGCGGCGGTGAACTGGATCCCTTTAGTCGCGGTGAGATGGTGCAGGCATTTGAGGAAGTGGTGTTCCAGCTGCGCGTCGATGAAGTCAGCAGTATCTTTCGCACAGAGTTCGGTTTCCACATCGC
>CAYFPW010000256.1:0-2232 GCA_964345055.1 uncultured Steroidobacteraceae bacterium
GGTATACCCCCGTCAGCTTCGACAGCCTGGTCTATGGCCATCGCTGGGCCGTGCGGTGGGGCCCGCTGGTCGAGGCCGATCTGGCGGACCGCTCCGCGATCGAGCGCGCGTTGCGCGAGTATTCCATCGATGCCGTGATCCACTTCGCCGCCTTCGCTTATGTCGGCGAGTCGATGTCCGATCCGGGTAAGTATTTCCGCAATAACGTCGCCTGCACCCTGAACCTGCTGGATGCCATGCATCAGGCCAACGTGCGGCGCATCGTGTTCTCCTCCACCTGTGCCACCTATGGTATTCCCGATGTGGTACCGATCACTGAAGATCATCCGCAGCGGGCCGTGAACCCTTATGGCGAGTCCAAGCTGTTCGTCGAAAAGATGCTGCACTGGTACGGCTCGGCGCACGGACTGCAATGGACGGCATTGCGCTACTTCAATGCAGCCGGTGCCGATCCGGACGGTGAAATCGGCGAGGACCACTCCCCCGAGACGCATCTGATCCCGCTGGCGATTGAGACGGCCCTGGGCGTGCGTCCTGAACTGCAGGTCATGGGCACGGATTACGCGACACCCGACGGCACGGCGATCCGCGACTATATCCACGTGGCCGACTTGGCCGATGCGCATGTGCGCGCCCTGCGTCGCCTGCAGATCGGTGGACCCTCGGGCGCCATCAATCTGGGCACGGGCACGGGCCATTCGGTGCGGGATGTGATCTCCATGGTGGAAAAAGTCACCGGGCGTCAGGTGAAGACGCGCAATGCACCGCGCCGCGCCGGCGATCCGCCGGCACTGGTGGCGGCACCGGGCCGGGCGCTGGAGCAGCTGGACTGGCGTCCGCAGGCTTCCGGCCTCGAGAACATCGTGCGCACGGCGTACCGCTGGCACTGCCGTCATGCGGCGGGCGCCTCACCGTCGCATGAAAGGCTCGAAGACACGGGCAGCGCTGCGACTCCGGGCGTCCTTGTCTCCGGCGGCTGATCCATGAGTACTGCGCTGGCTGAGGCGGCGAACGCCGCCGCCAGCTCGACCCCCGCCACGGCAACGTCTCACTCCGCCTCCGGCATGCGACCGCGCGCGGGCGGCAAGTTCCTGTTCGTCGGCGATGAAAAACTGTGGGTGCGCGGCGTCACCTACGGCACCTTTGGTGCGCGCCCCGATGGGGATGACTATCCGACCGAAGAGATCCTGGACAAGGATTTCGCAGCCATGCGCGCCAACGCCATCAACGCCGTGCGCTGCTACACCGTCCCGCCGCTTCGTCTGCTCGATGCCGCTCAGCGGCACGGACTGCGCGTGATGGTGGGCCTGCCGTGGGAACAGCACATCGCCTTTCTCGACGATCCAGGCCGCGCGGATGACATCGTGCAGCGTGTGGCTGAGGGTGTACGCAGCTGCGCCGGCCATCCGGCAGTGCTTTGTTATGCGATCGGCAACGAGATCCCCGCCTCGATCGTTCGCTGGCATGGTCGGCGACGGGTCGAACGCTTCCTCAAGCGGCTGTATCTGGCTGCCAAGGCCGAGGATCCGGGTGCGCTGGTCACGTATGTGAACTTCCCGACCACTGAATACCTGCAGCTGCCGTTCCTCGATCTGTTCTGCTTCAACGTCTATCTGGAATCACGCGAGCGTCTGGAGGACTACCTGGCGCGACTGCAGAATCTGGCGGGCGAGAAGCCGCTGCTGATGGCGGAGATCGGTCTCGACAGTCGTCGCAACGGGCTGGAAAAACAGGCCGAGAGCCTCGAATGGCAGGTGCGCACGGCGTTCGCCGCCGGTTGCTCGGGCGCGTTTGCGTTCGCCTGGACCGACGAGTGGCATCGCGGTGGTCATGAGATCGAGGACTGGGATTTTGGTCTCGTAGCTCGCGACCGCTCGCCCAAGCCGGCGCTGGCTGCGGCCCGACGAGCTTTCAGCGAAGTACCCTTTCCGGCTGACACGCCGTGGCCGATGATCAGCGTGGTGGTCTGCAGCTACAACGGTGCACGCACCATTCGCGACACGATGGAAGGCCTCAAGCGCGTGGACTATCCACGCTTCGAGGTCATTGTCGTCAATGACGGTTCGAAGGACGACACGCCGAAGATCGTTTCTGAATATGCCGGCGTACGCCTGATCAGCACCGAGAACCGTGGCCTCTCGGCTGCGCGCAATACAGGCTGGCAGAATGCCGGCGGTGAGATCGTTGCCTACATCGACGACGACGCCTATCCCGATCCACACTGGCTGCAGT
>CAYFPW010000257.1:0-2225 GCA_964345055.1 uncultured Steroidobacteraceae bacterium
TCTGCACAGACGTGCCGACGAAGTGCAGCTCTTCCAAGGCAGATGCCTTCAACTGGGCCAGCACGAACGACAACGGCATTTCGTTTGATGGCGCTCAGCTGTTCCCGATTCTCAACAACACGCTGAATCCGTCCAACTGGAAGGCCGAGCTGAGCACTTACGGCTGCCATGTGGGTCAGGGCGGCGGCGGCCCGCATTGCCATGCGGACGGCTTCGTACCGGGTCAGGACAACAAGCTGACTCTTTACAGCGATGCCGATTACGCTGGCCGTACCCATCCCCCGCTCGTGGGCTTCGGCTATGACGGCATCGCGGTGTTCGGTCGTTACCGGCCGCAGGACACTTCGATGCTGGGTGCCAGCACGAGCCTGGATGCCTTCAGTGGTCACAACCACGATGGCATCGGCTATCACTACCACGCTCGCGACATGGACATGCCCACCACGCCGTTCAGCTATACCTATACTGCCAACGGCAAGACCATCTGCAGCGCGCTGGATCCGCAGTGCGTAGCCGGTGCGTCTTATCTGGGCGGCACGGCCACGCCCACCAAGGTCAGCACGCTGTTGCAGGGCGCGTGGAAGGGCAACATCGCAGCGGTCCCGGCTTTCAGGACCAGCTCGAAGGTCCTGTCCGGGCAGAACTGAAGGTGCCGGCGCATCCAGCCAATGGCGTGCGCCGATTCCTTTGGATCGTCAGGCTGTGCGCGAGCCTGCCACTCTGTGGCTCGACTTGGGCTCACACCTTAGACGTCAATACCGCGCAGATTGCGCTGCAGGAAGGGCGGGTCGAAGTCACTCTGGAACTCGACCTGCTCGGCCTGATGATCGCGGCCAACCCGCAGCATGCGGATGCAACGAGCCTGGCGATCCTCGATGAGTTTGCACTGACACTGGCCGCGCAGCACAGTCGCAGCCTCCTGCAGTCCGGCAGCCACATTCGCGTGGACGGTAAGGCCATACCGCTGACGCTGAGCGGCTTTCCCGGAGCCGGCGACATCCGTTTTATGGCTGCGTCTGCCTCCGCCGCGGCCAATTCGCAGACTCATGCGCAGTTGGTCACACTCCGTTTTGTCGCCACACGACCAGTCAGCGGCGCACGCAATGTCGATCTGGTGCTACCCAAGGAAGCCGGCTCGGTGCTGATGACATTCGTCCAGCCCGCGACCAGCCTCGCGGCCGCTGGGGGACGCGCCACGTTTTCCGTACTGGGGCCACAGCCCCCATCCGCTGCCCGACCGGGCACTGCAGCCGCCAGCAAATAGCTCACCCGGTGTATGCCGGGCGTGATCAATCGGGGACATAGACGCTGCCGGTCACTTCGGTGAAACTGACGGGCAACGCCATGCTGACCCTGCATTTCTCGAATCGGCTCGAAACCCTGACCGGACGCCTCTTCGAGCAACTCGATCGACGCCAGCCGGATGTCTTCGCGCGCGACGAGATCATCGTTCCGAGCATGGCGCTGCGCCGCCACCTTTCGATTCGCCGCGCAGCCACTGCCGGCATCAGCGCCAATCTCCAGTTCGACTTCCTCGCCCGCTGGTTGTGGCGACAGATCGCACGGGTGGTACCCGATGTCGCCGAAGAGTCGCCGTTTTCTGCTTTCCGGCTCGCGTGGCAGGTTCTCGCCGCGTTCGAGCAGGAAGAGCTGCTGGCCAATCACCCGCGCCTGAGCATCTATCTGAAGGGCGCTGATGCGGTCATGCGCTACGAGCTCGCGCTGCGTCTGGGAACGCTGTTCGAAGCCTATGTGACGTATCGACCTGACTGGTTGCAGGCGTGGGAGCACGACCAAGAGCCGGAGGATCTCGCCTCACCGGCTGACCGTGCCGACGCCGCGTGGCAGGCCGATCTGTGGCGCCGCATACGCCTGCGTCAGGGCGCTTCGGGCCACGACCCGGTAGCGGCCTTCAGACAGGCATTGGAGAAACCGATTCAGCCGGGCCTGCTGTCCGCGCAGGTGCACGTCTTTGCCCTACCGGCCATGGCGCCACTGCATCTGGGATTGCTGCGCGCGCTGGGCAAGCATATGGACATCCATCTCTACGTCCTCAACCCTTGCAGTGAGTACTGGGGCGATATCGTCAGCCGGCGCGAGCTGCAGAGGCTCAGGGCGCAGGGCCGCGATGAACTGCATGAGGAGGGTCATCGCCTGCTCGCCGGATGGGGTCGACAGACTCGCTCCTATTTCAGGGAGCTGATGGACTGCCTCGACTCGGACGC
>CAYFPW010000258.1:0-2217 GCA_964345055.1 uncultured Steroidobacteraceae bacterium
CCAACGACCTGCGGATTAACAGTCCGACGCTCTACCGACTGAGCTACCGGGGAACCGAAAAGGAAGGCGGCGCATTCTCATGGCAAGCCGTGGCGGCGTCAAGAAGCGCCGTCAGCCGGGGCGCCGCCTGGGCTTAGGCGGCCGGCGCTTTACCCTCAGGCAGTACGCCGCGCATGCGCTCGATGGCCTTCTGCAGGGTCTCAAGCGAGCAGGCGAATGATAGGCGCATGTGGCCCGGTGAGCCGAAGGCAGAGCCCGCCACGACGGCTACGCCGGCCTTGTTGATCAGGTATTCGCAGAACGCGTTGTCGTCGCGCATGCCGAGGTTCTTCATCGCGCCGCGCACATCCGCGAAGGCGTAGAACGCTCCGCTGGCCGGCAGGCAGGAGACGCCGGGCAGGGTGTTCAGCGCCTTGACGATATAGTCGTGCCGCTCTTTGAACGCCTGGTTCATGGTTGCGACGCAGCTCTGGTCGCCGTCGAGCGCCTGCAGCGCTGCGCGCTGGGTGATGCTGGAGGCGTTGGAGGTGGACTGCCCCTGAATAGTGTTCATGGCGGCGATCAGCTCCTTGGGGCCGCCGCAGTAGCCCAGGCGCCAGCCCGTCATGGCATAGGCCTTGGAGACGCCGTTGATGGTAACCGTGCGATCGTACAGTTCGGGCACCACGGTCAGCAGGCTGGTGAACGGTTCGGCGCCCCAGTAGATCTTCTCGTACATGTCATCGGTTCCGATGACGATGCGCGGATGCTCGAGCAGCACTTCGCCCAGCGCGCGCCACTCGGCGGCTGTGTAGGCTGCGCCGGTGGGGTTGCAGGGACTGTTGATCAGCAGCAGACGCGTCTTGTTGGTGATCGAGGCGGCCAGCTGCTTCGGCGTGATCTTGTAGCCCTGCTCAGGGCCGGCATCCGGGGTCACCGGAAGGCCGTCGGCGAGCATGACCATGTCGGGGTAGGACACCCAGTACGGGGCCGGGATGATCACTTCGTCGCCGGCGTCCAGCAGCGCCATGCACAGGTTGTAGATAGTCTGCTTGGCGCCGGAGGACACCAGAATCTGATTGCGTTCGTACTTGATGTTGTTGTCGCGCTGGAACTTGCGAATGATCGCATCCTTGAGTTCCACGATGCCGTCGACATTGGTGTAACGCGTGTAGCCCTTGCGGATCGCGTCGATGCCTGCCTCGGCAATGTGTGCCGGGGTATCGAAGTCGGGCTCACCGGCGCCCAGGCCAATGATGTCTTTGCCTTCCGCCTTCAGCTTGTTGGCCAGTGCGGTGACGGCCAGGGTGGGGGACGGCTTGACGCGCTGCGCGCGCCGGGACACGGCGATGGTCATGATTCCTAGATCCAGCGATAGTCAGGGGAGGGCGATATAGTACCGCCACAGTGCCAGTGGTGCACGACATCTTGCCGCCAAGAACATCTCCAAAAGACAACTCGGGTCACTGAATTGGAACACAAACCCTTTGAGCTTAAGTCGAGCTACGTGCCGGCCGGCGATCAGCCGGGCGCGATCGCGCGATTGATCGACGGGTTGCAGTCCGGTCTGGCGCACCAGACGCTCCTGGGCGTCACCGGTTCGGGCAAAACTTTCACGATTGCCAATGTGGTGCAAGCGGTGCAGCGCCCCACGTTGGTGCTGGCACACAATAAAACGCTGGCAGCTCAGCTCTACGGCGAGCTCAAGTCCTTCTTTCCGGGCAATGCGGTCGAATATTTCGTCTCGTACTACGACTATTACCAGCCCGAGGCCTATGTGCCCTCGAGCGACACTTTCATTGAGAAGGATGCCTCGACGAACGAGCACATTGAACAGATGCGCCTGTCGGCCACCAAGGCGTTGCTCGAGCGGAGCGATGCCATCATCGTTGCAACGGTGTCCTGTATCTACGGTCTCGGCGATCCGCAGGCCTATCTGTCGATGGTGCTGCATCTGGTGCGTGGCGAGCGCATCGACCAGCGCCGGTTGCTGCGGCGTTTGGCCGAGATGCAGTACACGCGCAACGACCTCGACCTGCAGCCTGGGACCTATCGGGTGCGCGGGGATGTCATCGACATCTTCCCGGCCGAGTCGGCGCGGGAGGCTGTTCGCGTCGAGCTGTTTGACGATGCCATCGAGAACCTCAGTCTCCTCGATCCGCTGCTCGGTAAGGTGGTGCAGCGCATCCCGCGCTTCACGGTCTATCCGGGCACCCATTACGTCACGCCGCGCGATCG
>CAYFPW010000259.1:0-2203 GCA_964345055.1 uncultured Steroidobacteraceae bacterium
CGAATACTGCACCGAGCGCGGCCACCGTTTTCCCTGATTCAGCTGCGCGGGCTACCCGCCAAACCGTTGCGCACCGGCGCAACCCGCAGCGCGAGATCCGCAGTGATTGCCACCGCGTGCGACAGGACGACATCCGGTTGATCTTCGGCCTTGATATCGGCAATGGCCTTAACCGGTTCCAGCGCGCGGCGGGCGGGTACTGGATCCACAATGGGGGCAGTCTGAGACTGCAGCGACTTGCGACGCTCATTCTCGAGAGCCAGACGCGTTGCATCGACTGCTTCGCGCTCCTGCTGCCGTTCGGCGAGATTCAGCGATAGGACCCGGTTGGTGCGGTTCTTCTCAGCAGTAGCAACGCTCTCCATTAGCCACCTGAAGTCGGGGTCATTGGCTGAGCGTGCTTTTTCGGCATCCGCCAGAGTCTTTACCAGATCTTCCGGCAGTGACAGCGCATTGAAACGGGCTGGCGGGATGCGATCCCAGGGGAGTGCATGTTCGAGCGAACTCTCGCCGATTTCATCCTTGGCGATGTAAGAGGGTAGGGCGATGTCTGGTTCGACTCCATGGTGCTGCGTGCTCTCGCCAGTCACGCGATAGAACTTGCCGACGGTGAGATTGATTTGCCCGTTGATAGGCTGTCCGCGCCAGTCATCGAGTCGCACCTGGTTCTGCACGGTGCCCTTGCCAAAGGTGGTCTGGCCAAGAATCAGCCCGCGCCGGTAATCTTGGATGGCACCGGCAAAGATTTCCGACGCCGAGGCGCTGGTGCGATCAACAAGCACCGCCAGCGGACCGTCGTAGGCGAGGCCTGCCTGGGGATCGTCGAGCACCTCGATTCGTCCATCGGTGCCTTTGAGCTGAACCACTGGGCCACGATCGATGAACAACCCTGTCAGCCCCTGTGCCTCGGGCAGAAATCCGCCGCCGTCACCGCGCAGATCCAGCAGCAGACCGTCCAGCGGGCCCTCGGCCTTCAACTCATTAATCAGTCGCTTCACGTCGCGCGTGGTACTGCGGTAGTCCGCATCGTTGGCTGCCCGAGCCTGTACATCCTCGTAGAAGCCGGGGACGTTGATGATGCCGATGTTCAGCTGCCGACCGTTCATCGTCACAGTGCGCCGCTGCTTCTTGGCGGCCTGATTCTCCAGCGTGACCCGTCCGCGCGACAGGGACACGATGCGTTCGTTCCCACCGGGAGCGGCGCCGGCCGGCAGGATCTGCAGGCGTACCACGGTGCCATTCTTGCCACGGATGAGCTGCACCACGTCCTCCAGCCGCCAGCCGATGACCTCAGTGAACGGACCGCTGGTGCCCTGGCCCACAGCTAGGATGCGATCATTGACCTGCAGTGCCGAGGTGCTGCTCGCTGCTGCGGCGACGGCCGCTGGGCCGCCCGGAATCAGTCCGCTGATGGTGACGTAGTCATCCTGCAAGAGGAGTGACGCGCCGATGCCCTCGTAACTGAGGCTCATCTGAATGCGATTCTCTTCCGTATTGACCGGAGAGAAATAATTTGTGTGCGGGTCGGCCACGGAAGCGAATGCGTTCATGACGGTTTCGAACACTTCGTCGCGCTTGATCTGATTGACTCGCGTCAGCACGCGTTCGTAGCGCTTGCGGAGCGTATCCGAGATCTCCGACCATTCCTTGCCGGTCAGTTTCAGGCTCAATGCGTCGTTCTTGATGCGCCGGCGCCAGATGTCATCCAGCTCCGCGGTGGACTTGGCCCAGCTCGCCTTTTCGCGATCGAACTCGAAGGATTCCTTCAGATCCCATTGCGGCTCTTTCTCGAGCAGGCTGATGGCATATTGGATGCGCTCGCGGTTGCGTTGTTCGAAGAGCGTAAAAATATCAAATGCCGGTTCCAATGCACCGCTGTGGATCATGTCGTCAAAGCGCGTACGTTGTGCCGAGAAAGAGTTGATGTCGGCTGCAGTGAAGTAATTGTGCTGGCCATCGAGCATCTGCAGAAGGCGGTCAAAGACCTGCACCGAGACCTCGTCATCGATACGGTGCCGGCTGTAGTGCTGCTGCTCGAGCAGTTCGGCGATGCGCGGTGCCAGAGCCCGTTGCCGTATCGTCGGCCGAAGCGCGCCATCTGTGGCGGGCGCGCTGGCAGCCGGAGCATCACTGGAGCCGCCTGCCAGAAGCATGACCAGCGAGGTCGCAAGGACGGCCAGTGGCGTCGCACTCACTCTGCGGG
>CAYFPW010000260.1:0-2162 GCA_964345055.1 uncultured Steroidobacteraceae bacterium
ATGGTGGACGGTACAGGGATTGAACCTGTGACCCCTGCCGTGTGAAAGCAGTGCTCTACCGCTGAGCTAACCGTCCGCCGTTGGGGAGGCGAAGTGTACGGGCCGGCGGCGGTGCCCGCAACCGTTTGAACCTCTTCTTGGACCGTGGGCCGCCAGACCGCTGGCGCGGTACTGCGCGGGCCGGGAAGGGCGTTTTCCGCTACCATTCCGGGCCTTATGAAGCCCAGCCAATCTCCTCGTCCTGTTGTCACCCGCTTTGCGCCCAGTCCCACAGGCATGTTGCATATCGGTGGTGTGCGTACGGCGCTGTTCTCGTGGCTGTATGCGCGCCACCATGGCGGCCGTTTCATCCTGCGCGTCGAGGACACGGATCGCGAACGATCCACCGACGAGGCGGTGCGGGTGATCCTTGATGGTATGCGCTGGCTGGGGCTGGATCCTGATGAAGGTCCGTTCTACCAGACGCAGCGTTTCGACCGCTATCGCCAGGTGCTGGATCAGTGGCTGGCTGAGGGCAAGGCCTACCGCTGCTATTGCAGCAAGGACGAGCTGGAAGCCATGCGTGCCGCGCAGATGGCCAGCAAGCAGAAGCCGCGCTACGACGGACGCTGTCGCCATCGCACGGACCCGGTGCCCGGAGTTCAACCGGCGATCCGCTTCCGTAACCCGGAGTCGGGTGAGGTGGTGGTCGAGGATCAGGTGCACGGCCGGACGGTCTTCCAGAACACCGAGCTCGATGACCTGATCATCGCGCGTTCAGACGGTACTCCAACCTACAACTTCTGTGTGGTGGTGGACGATTACGACATGGGCGTGACTCATGTGGTTCGTGGTGACGACCACCTGAACAACACGCCGCGGCAAATGAACATGCTCTATGCCATGGGCGCTACGCCGCCGGTGTATGCGCATGTGCCAATGATTCTCGGTGCCGATGGTGCCAAACTCAGCAAGCGTCACGGCGCGGTCAGTGTGCTGCAGTATCAGGAAGAGGGCTATCTGCCGGATGCGTTGCTGAATTATCTGGTGCGTCTGGGCTGGTCGCATGGTGATCAGGAAGTGTTCACTCGCGAGGAGATGATCGCGGCCTTCGATCTGGCGCAGGTGGGCAAGGCCGCCTCGGCGTTCAATCCTGACAAGCTTCTGTGGCTGAATCAGCAGCACCTGATGAAGGCTCCGGTGAAGGAGTTGGCGGCCGGTCTGCAGCAGCAGCTGGCGCGACTCGGTATCGAGACGACGGATCAGGCTTTGCTCGAGGGCGTTTGCGAGGCGCAGCGCGAACGGGCCAAGACGCTTAAAGAGATGGCTGCCAACAGTGTGTTCTTCTTCCGTGATTTCGCGGAATACGACGCCAAGGCGGCGACCAAGAATCTCACCGCGGCGGCGGCACCGCTTCTGGCATCGCTGCAGACGCAGCTGGCGGGGCTGCAGTCTTGGGAAGCACCTGTGATCCATGCGGCCATCAATGCCGTGGCGGAATCCTCAGGCGCGGGTCTGGGAAAGGTGGCGCAGCCGCTGCGCGTCGCGGTCAGTGGTGGCAGTGTTTCGCCCCCGATCGATGCCACGGTGGCTTTGCTGGGTCGTGAGCGGACGTTGGCTCGTTTGGCCCGGGCGCTGGAGTACGCCGCCGCGCATTGAAGTGGGTGTTCCGTGGCGGGGCCGGTGACTGCCGTCAGGAGAGAGTGAAGCACGATGTGTGGTCGCTTCGTGGCGCGTGCCGACAGTCGCTGGGAGGCCTTTTTCGGCCTCAAGAGGCCGCCGCCACCCTTCGAATCCTACAACGTCGCACCCAGTCAGCAGGCTCCTGTGGTCTACCGCGTGGCTGACGGCGCTGACTGCACTCTGATGCGCTGGGGGCTGATTCCGTTCTTTGCCAACGGCATCGCAGGCAAGTATTCGACCATCAACGCGCGCAGCGAGACGATGGCCACGTCACCGGCGTACCGGACTGCCTGGAGGCGCGGCCAGCGTTGCATCATTCCTGCCAATGGCTTCTATGAATGGCAGCAGATCGATGACGGCAAGCGGCCCTGGTTCATCCATCTTTCCGATCGGGATCTGTTCGGCTTTGCGGGACTGTGGGACAAATCGGTGACCGCTGATGGCCAGACAATCCACAGTTTCACGATTTGCACATTGCCTGCATCACCTTTCATGGCGGC
>CAYFPW010000261.1:0-2146 GCA_964345055.1 uncultured Steroidobacteraceae bacterium
GGCAAGGCGCGCGAGCCGGTTAACCGGCGGGAATCTGTAGATTTCCGTCGACCAGTTCGAGTACGCGGTCCATGCGCGCCGCCAGTCGCACATCGTGCGTGACCACCACCAGGCTGGTGCCCAGCTCGCGATTCAATTGCAGCAGTAGCGCGAACAACTGTTCGGCATTGCGGCCATCCAGATTGCCCGTCGGCTCGTCAGCCAACACCAGGCGTGGCGCGGTGACCAGCGCACGCGCCACGGCCGCGCGCTGGCGCTCACCACCGGACAGCTGATGCGGTCGATGCTCGAGTCGCGCGGCCAGACCGACGCGCTCGAGCATGACTGCCGCACGTTCGCGTGCCTCGCCCACCGGGCGGCGGGCCACCAGCAGCGGCATCGCGACGTTCTCGAGCGCCGTGAACTCGGGCAGCAGGTGATGAAACTGGTAGACGAACCCCATGGTCCGGTTGCGTAGTAGACCGCGCTCGCTCTCGCTGAGCTGATGAATGTCACGACCTTCGATGCGCACCTGCCCGCTGTCCGGGCGATCCAGTCCGCCAAGGATCTGCAGCAATGTGGTCTTGCCGGAGCCCGAAGCGCCGATGATGGCCACACGCTCGGCCGGTGCCACGCGCAGCTGCAGGCCATGCAGCACATCCAGTCGCGTCGCGCCCTGCTGGAACGAGCGCGAGACATCACGCGCCTCCAATACCGCGATGTTCGTTTCATTCATGACGCAGTCCCTCCGATGGCGCCATCTGCGCCGCGCGCCAAGCCGGATAAATGGTAGCGAGAGTGCACAACAGGAAAGCAATACCCGTGACGCGCAGTACGTCGCCCCACTGGACCCAGGCCGGCAGATCACTCATGAAATAGATCCGCGCATCCATGAACTGCGTATGGGCCAGATGCTCGACGATTCTGACCAGAGTACTCAGGTGGCTGGCGATCAGCCAGCCGAGTGCCGCACCGCTGAAGGTGCCGATCAGGCCGATCAAAGAACCCTGAATCAGGAAGGCCAGCAACACATTGCGCGGTCCGGCGCCAAGCGTGCGCAGCAGTGCGATGTCACGCCGCTTGTCCTTCACCACCAGCACCAGGGCAGCCACGATGTTGAACGCCGCGACGGCAACAAGACTGGAGAGCACCACGAACAGGAGTGACTTGGTCATCTGTATCGACTGGAAGAAGCCAGCGTGCACGCGGGTCCAGTCGCTCACATAGAAGCCGCCGCCGCGCTTGAGCGCCAGCTCGCGGACCAGTGCCGGGGCACGCAACGGATCGGCCAGCGTCAGGCGCAGACCGGTTACCGCGTCGCCGAGGCGATAGACCAGGCGGACGTCGTTGATGTGCATCAGCGCCAGTGCGCTGTCGTATTCATACATGCCGCTGTGGAACGTACCGACGAGTGTCAGCCGGCGCATGCGCGGCATGAGCCCGGCGGGCGTGACACTGCCCTCCGCCGCCATCATGACCACGCGATCGCCGACGCGCAGTCCCAGCTGCTGTGCCAGCACGTCCCCGAGCACCACATTGAATCCGCCGGGCTGCAGCTGTCGCAACACATCGGGCGAGAGCTGCTGCACCAGTCCGACGGCGCGCTGCTCTTCTTCCGGCAGGATGCCGCGGATCTGGCTCGCAACGATCTTGGCGTCATGGCTCAACATGGCCTGCTGCTCGACGAAGGGCACGGCTGCGATGACGCCTGGCAGTGCTTGTGCAGTCTGCTGGGTTTCGTGCCAGTCGTTCAACTGGCCGTCCAGACCCAGCAGCGTCGCATGCGAAGTCACGACGAGGATGCGCGTGCGCAATTCGCGCTCAAAGCCGTTCATCACCGAGAGCACCACAATCAGCACCGCGACGCCCACGGCCAAGCCAGCCATCGACACCAGCGAGATCAGCGACAGGAACCCTTCCTGCTGCCGCGAGCGCAGGTAACGCGTGCCCAGCAGCCACTCGTAACGATTGCGAAGCCAACTGCTCATTCGTAGCGCAACGCCTCGGCAGGTGCGGTGGCGGCGGCACGCAGTGCCGGATAAAGCGTTGCGGCCAGCGTCATCACCAGCGCCAGTGATGCAATCCAGATCACGTCGCTACGCTCGAGGACGGAGGGCACGGTGGTGATGTAGTAGGTGTCCGGATCTAGGAAACGGAAGCCCAGAGC
>CAYFPW010000262.1:0-2139 GCA_964345055.1 uncultured Steroidobacteraceae bacterium
TGGCGGAGAGGGTGAGATTCGAACTCACGAGTCCCGTGAGGGACCGCCGGTTTTCAAGACCGGTGCATTCAACCGCTCTGCCACCTCTCCGCGGGGGCGACACTGTAGCGAATTTTGGCCTTTCTTGCCGCGCCCGCAGGGCCCGTGCCGCCGGCGGATGACCGGCGGCACGGGCGATCGTTCAGACGGGCGTCAGTGCGCCAGCGGGCTGGGCCGCATCTGGATCTTGAAGACCTTGGGATAGGCTTCGGTACCGCCCTCACTGTGGAAGTTGGCACGTGTGCCGGAGGTGGTCCACGCGGCGCGGCCCTTCCAGCCCGCGGCCGGATCGTCGATGCGGCCATCCACGTTCTTGGTGAAGAAGCCGAGCGGGTACGGCATACGCAGGTTGACGAATTTGCCGTTCACCAGCGCCAGCAGCGACTCGCTGCCGTTCGCGCAGGCCACCGGCACATTGGCGCCGAGTCCCAGCGTGTTGTAGCGGTCGACCCAGACGTAATAAGCGTGATTGGCGCTGCCCTTGGGATCGACACCCTTGAACTGTGGTCCAGGCAGTCGGTAGACCTTCCAGCCCTCGGGGCACTGCTTGCCCTCCGCGGTCTGCGGGCCTTTCAGCGGACCCTTGCACAGGCGCCGATCAAAGCTGGCCAGATGCCCGCTCGACATGGCCGTCCAAACCAGACCGTCCAAGCCGATATCCAGCCCGCGCGGACCGTAGGTGCCAGCGGGCGGCAGGTAGATCTCGGTCAGCGCCGTGTTGGTCGGATCGCTGCCGGGAATCAGGTGGATGAGATAACCGGGCTGATCGATACGCGAGTAGCCGCGATCCATCGACTGGCCCCAGACCGTGTCGTCCACCGGGCTGGGCATGAGGCCATAGGGTGAGGCCATGATGCGCTTGTCCTTCGCAGGATCGAGCGCGGCAGCAGGTTCTACCCAGGCATCGCGCTTGCCATTGCCGTTGGTGTCGATGACCAGAGGCGTCCAGCCCTGCGCCGCGACGCCGTCACCGGTGGCGCGGAACTGCCGCGAGTTGAGCCAGCCGATCACACCGCCGCCGAGGATCGGGGAGCCGGAACTGGTCCACAGCGTGTCGTTGGCATCGTGGCCGAAATACAGGTGATGGGTGGAGAAGCAGGTGTTGATCAGATCCCACTTGCCCGTGGCGGGATCAAAACGCGACAGCTGCCGCAGCGAGGATTCCTGCGGGAATACCTGCGCTGACGGATGGCTCGAGCCTTTCTTGCAGAAGTCGGGATTGTCTGCGGGACGGAGCCGGGCCGTGAACCAGACCTTGCCTTCGCCATCGAACATCACATTGTGGAGACTGGTGTGACCATCCCAGATCGCCTCATCGCCCCAATAGGCGGAGGGACCGTGTGGCGCATCGGCGAATGACGGGGTATTCGGATCCAGATACGGATGGCGGATCTCCGCGGCGATGTTGCGCACCGGATCGAGTGTCGGCACCAGGTCGGTGCTCTCCTCGGGTGAGCCATAGATCAGACCGTTGGCGTTAAGCGTGGGATTGCGCTTGTCGGTCGAGATGGCGTCGTGCTGGTAGTGCTTGGGCGAGGCCCAGTCCCACATGGTGAACACAACATTGCGTTCGATGCCCTGCGGGCGCTCGGGTTTGGCAAACGGCAGCGCACCGGCTGCGATGCGGTCGGTCCAGTTGCCGAAGATGTCATAGGCGCTAACCGGACCCATGCTGGTGAGCACGGCTGCCATGTATTCCATGGCCTGACCGGCCACGGTACGCATGGCCCATGCAGCATGCGCATCCCTGCCCTCGCCGAATACCTTGGGCACCTCGCGCACACCGCGCGATCCGAGTGCATGGCAGGACTGACACATGTTCTTGATGGTGTCGATCCACTGCTCCTGACTCTTCATCGTCGCCGGCATATTGTTGCCGTTGGCACCGGTGCCGGGGAATTGCGAGGGCGCGGGCACGTTGATCAACGAGTACCAGTACATGCCCGGATAGTGCTGGGCGTCTGCAGCCGCTGACACCGCGGGCTGCGCTTTAATTTCGAGACGCCGACCGGGGCGCGCGTCGACCTGCGCCGAGTCGCGCAGACCATAGCCACGCACCCAGACCTTGTAGTTCGCATCCGGCAACTCGGGAATGACGAA
>CAYFPW010000263.1:0-2139 GCA_964345055.1 uncultured Steroidobacteraceae bacterium
CGCCCCCCAGCTACAAGGGCGCCTACAGCATCAGCATGGGGCAGCAGATCCGCTACTTCCTGCCGCGGATCCGCATGATCATCGGCCTGCGCCGCGACGGCCGCATCGAGGTGCTGATGAGCCGCGACGGTCTGACCCTTGAGCAGACCCGTGCGTTGGCCCGCCGACGCGGACTGCGGGCGGCCTACATGCCCGACCACGCCTCCAAGAGCCGTTTCATCATCCCTGGGGTCAAGGGGTTCAACCAGGACGACGCCAACTGGATCAGCGGCGGTGCCACCAGCTTTGTGCATGTGCCCTACATGCTGCGCCTCAGCGAGCGGGGTGTGCCCCTGCAGGGCTCCCTTCTGGCGGGGTTGAGCGCCAAGGCCGCCGATGGTCCCTGTGGCAATCCGCTCAGCTGCGGCCAGACCCTGGGCGGGCAGCTGATGGATCGCGCCCTGGCCGGCTTCAACCGCCTCATGGAGCAGGGTGTGGAGCCAATTGCCCGCTTGATCTGGGCCCCGCGCCACGGGGCCGGCAGCTCCGTGGCCCGTCGTGGCGCCCCCCTGCGCGAACCACCCATCAGCGCCGACCCCCTGGCCCTGCGCCAGCGCCAGGCCGAGGAAGCCAGCAATCGCGAGTCAGTGCTCAGCGGCAACGAGACCCTGGAACTGCCTCCGGACCTGCCTCCGCCGCTGCTGCTGCCTGAGGGGACGCCGCTGCCGAGCGAGCAGAGAGCCGCCGGCAGCGAACCACCGACACAGCCACCACCGCTGCCGGAGACCGAGGCCCCTGCCCAGCCAGCAGCGGGCTCGGTCTCCGTGGTGACGACCCCGGGGGCACCGCCGCCACCCCAGCTGCCAGCGGCACAGCCCTAGTCCTCAGAAGCCGGAATCGCAGTGAGCGGCGTCCACCCCGGGCGGCCTCGCGCCCGTCCCGTTGATCAGCTGAACGCCCTGCAGATCAACGCGAGGAGACAGCGCAGCGCAGCACTCAAGGGAGGGTCAGCCGCGAGAGCGTGACGTCAAGGGCTCGCCGAGAGAGACAGAAATGAGATGCAGAAATGAGAAGCAGAAATAAGCGGCAGAAATGAAAGGCGTCAGATCATCACCCTCCTGCATCTGACTATGGTCATGACCATGGTCACTTGCGCGAGGGGTTCACCAGCAAGCAAGCAAGTACGCACGCACGCACGCACGCACGCAAAACCAGGCGATCGGCAGGGGACGGACGCGCTGGTTTGTGCAACTGAACTGATCCGTTAAGCGGAACTGCCGCTGGCTTGCACGACTGACTGCGCCGCAGCTTTAAAGTGACAATTGAAACGACTACTTGGATACGACTAGAACAAACGCCTGGAAATGATGCTTCGAACTTCCTCCTTGAAACACTGCCTGGAAATGATGCCTTGAACCGCCTCCTTGAAATATTTCCTGGCATGATGCCTTGAACTGCCTCCTCGCAACACATCCAGGAAATGCCGCCTAAAGAACACTACTTGATGATACCGGACTGAAATATCAACTAAAAACTCAACCAGAAAAAGCCGGACTAAATGTTACTCAACATACAGCAATAATACTGTTCAAATCACCGCCCTGAGTGTCCAACTGAGACAAGCTATGAGTAGAAGCTTCGGTGCGCAGAAGCATATCCCTCGATTACCGCCTTGGGATACGAGCGGGGGATTTCGCCTTGACAGCAAATCATGCACTGCTTCAATGCTTTTGCTTGATTCTCAACTTTCCCAAAGATGGTTCCTTACACCTTGTTGCAACCCGCGCAAAACATCTTCAAAGCGCATGCTCAAACAACAGCGCGCACTGGCCCAAGCCTTGGCCTGGCATCCTTTCAACCGATTAATTCGCCAACTGCAATTGCAGCACGTCAACAGCAAATCGCGACACTAGCAAAAACCAAGATTCAATCCTATTTGGACATCCTGACCGGCGGCAATTGGAAAGGCACCTACGAAGATTCTGTCTATGACGCACCCAGCCATGGCGGACTCTGGGATTACGGCATGCCCGCAGAAGATATCAGCATCAAATTCAGCCGACGTGGCGTGAATGATGCGACCTTCGTAGCCGATCGGGTCATTAAATACAACAATCAGGATTACCCTGAGCAGTTTGTTGGCAGCGTCAGCCCTGACGG
>CAYFPW010000264.1:0-2129 GCA_964345055.1 uncultured Steroidobacteraceae bacterium
ATGGCGATGACGTGACGCTGCTGAGCTGGGGTGCCATGACCGTTGAGGCCATGAAGGCGGCCGAGCGACTGGCGAAGGAAAACATTCAGTGCGATGTTCTTGACGTGGCGAGCCTCGCGCCGATCGACTTCGATTCGATCCTGGACTCCGTGGTCAAGACCGGTCGGCTGGTGATTGCTCACGAGGCCGTGCGCACCTGCGGTGTCGGCGCCGAGATTGCCGCTACGGTGGCCGAGCATGCCCTGTATGACCTGCGCGCGCCGGTTCGCCGAGTCACCGGCTACGACACCATCATGCCGCTCTATCGGCTCGAGAATGAATACCTGCCCGGCGTTGAACGCATCGTCGATGCAGTGCGCGCGACGCTGGTGGACGGATGAGACAGGAGCCGGGACAGCCGATGAGGACCAACCGATGAGCACTTTCCGCCTACCGGATCTCGGTGAGGGACTGACTGATGCCGAGATCGTGCGTTGGCATGTTCAGGTCGGCGACACCGTCGCGGTGGACCAGCCACTGGTTTCACTGGAGACCGCCAAGGCCGTGGTCGAAGTGCCATCGCCGTACGCCGGCGTTATCCGAACGCTGCATGGCGAAGCCGGTGACCGACTGGAGATCGGCGCAGCACTGGTCGACTTCGAGGGCGACGCAGACAAGGCTGCGGGCGCTGGTGACAGCGGCACGGTGGTGGGCCACATGCCTGCGCAGAGCGGCGAATACGCTACCGGTGCGGCCAGCGAGGTGCCAGGCGCCGCCAGCCTACAGCGCATTCAGGCCGTGCCGGCAGCGCGAGCATTGGCGCGAAGCCTCGGCGTTGATCTGAGCACCCTGACCGGCACGGGCAAGGGTGGAGTCATCATGCTCACGGATGTGATCGCCAGCGGGCTGCCCAGCCTACCGACCGCCGCCCCCCGCGGCAGCACCATGCGCCCTGCCCCGCAGATTCCGCCGGGTGGAGACGGACAGGTGCAGGAGCTCAAGAGTCTGCGCCGCGCGATGGCGCAGAGCATGTCGCTGTCGCGCGATTCGGTTATGGAATGCACCGTGGTCGATGATGCGGACCTGCAGCGCTGGAATGGTCGCAACGACTACACCGTGCGCGTGCTGCGAGCCATCGCTCGTGCGTGCACCGCCGTGCCCGGACTCAATGCCTGGTACGACAGCGATGCGCAGGCACGGCGATTGTTCGAACAGGTGCACGTCGGCATTGCGGTAGACACCCCCGACGGCCTGCTGGTGCCGGTGATGCGCAATGTCGGCGCGCGCAGCGCCGAAGACCTGCGGACCGATCTCGAACGTCTTAAGAAAGGTGCGTTGGCTCGAACACTGCCGGGCGATGAGCTGCGGAATTTCACTTTCATGCTCTCGAACTTCGGCATGATGGCCGGACGTTACGCGACGCCGGTGGTGGTCCCACCGGCCGTAGCCATTCTCGGCACGGGACGCACCCGTGACGATGTGGTGGCGGCGGACGGTCGCGTCGAGATCCATCGCCGCATGCCGCTCTCATTGACCTTTGATCATCGCGTGGTCACCGGCGCCGAGGCGGTACGTTGGCTGGCCGCGCTGATTCGCGATCTTGAACTGACGGAGTGATGTGATGCCCGGAAAGCTGCTGCTGGTGCGCCATGGACAAAGCACCTGGAACCTCGCCAACCTGTTCACCGGCTGGGTCGACGTCGACCTGACCGAACAGGGCATGCAGGAGGCCCGACAGGCTGGTGTTGAGATCCAGCGCGCCGGCTTTGTCCCCGATATGGTTTTCACATCGATGCTCAAGCGCGCGATCCGCACCCAGTGGCTGATCCTCGATGCGCTCGATTTGCTGTGGCTGCCAGTGGAACGCTCCTGGCGCCTGAATGAACGCCACTATGGCTCGCTGCAGGGTTTGGACAAGGCACAGACCGTCGCCGAGCACGGTGAGGCGCAGGTTCTGGTCTGGCGCCGCAGCTATGACGTCCCGCCCCCGCCGCTGCCGCTCGACGATCCGCGTCACCCGCGCTTCGACCGGCGCTACTCTGCAGTTGCGGCGGCGGACCTGCCGGCCACGGAATCACTCAAGACGACGCTTGACCGCGTACTGCCCTACTGGCAGCAGCGCATCGCACCGGAACTACTTGCGGGCCGCA
>CAYFPW010000265.1:0-2117 GCA_964345055.1 uncultured Steroidobacteraceae bacterium
CGGTACCGCGTGTCTCGGGCATGTCGACATCGAGGAACAGCAGGTCGGGACGCGTCTCGTGGATGATGGCGCGTGCCTCGGCTGCGCTGCCGGCTTCGCCGACCACGCGCACATCGCCCGCCGCGTCGAGCAACTGGCGCATGCGCGCGCGGGCCGGCGGCTCGTCGTCTACCAGCACCGCACGGATCACGCGGTGATCCTCACGTGCGGCACCACGAGCCGTGCCACGGTCATGTGCGCAGCGGCGTCTCGGGACAGCGAGAACGTGGCCCGATCGCCAAAGTGACCCTTGAGCCGCTCGCGCACGCTGTGCAGGCCGAAGCCTTCGCCCGCAGCGCCCGTGCGCGTCGCGCGGGACGCCGGCTCAGCAGGGTCCGGTCCGGTATTGCGGACCTCGATCGTGACGTCGCTGGACGTCGTGCGCACGATCACGTCGATGCGCCCCGGCCCCCGTTCCTGCGACACGCCGTGCTTGACGGCGTTCTCGAGCAGCGTCTGCAGCAGCATGGACGGCACGTGCGGCGCCGGCGGCAGGTGATCGGAATCGATCGAGCAGGCCAGCCGATGGCCGAAGCGCGCCTGTTCCACGTCCAGGTAGGCGCGCGCGAACGTGAGTTCCTGGTCCAGCGGCGCCCATTCAGAGTCGGAGCGGCGCAGGGTGTACCGAAAGACCTCGGCGAGTTGCTCGACGGCTTCGTCCGCGCGTGCCGGATCGGTGTGGATCAGCGAGGCGATCGCATTGAGCGCATTGAAAAGGAAATGCGGATTGATCTGCGCGCGCAGCGCCTTCAGTTCGGGCCGGCTGGATTGCAGCCGCAGTTCCTGCGCCACCTGTTCCTGCTCGACGCGCTTGCGCTGCAGCCGGATGTTCTCGAGCATGAAGCCGAACACGCTGCCGAGTGTCCGCAGGAGCGCGAGATCTTCGGAGAAGATGCGCCGGGTGCCCGCCGCCTTGATCACGGCGAGGCGGATGATCCCTCCTGAGACGGGGCTGGTGACCTTGACCTCGGTGTCGACGTTGGGTGCCAGTTCCGCGCTCGAGCCGACCAGGATCTCGATGCGGGCGCCGAAAATGTCCTTCAGGCGCGACTCGGCGGCCTGGATCAACGTGTCCTCGTCGGTGGCCAGTTGCATGGCCGTCACCAGGTGGGTGACGGCGGCCACGGGCGTGAACTCGCGTCCCAGCCACATGCGATCGAGCCAGCGCTCTGCGCTGGACGAGAGCCAGGGCATCACCAGGGCGACAGGCACCAGCGCGATCGCAAACAACCACGGTCGCGCCGGGCCAGCCGGCAGCGCATCCAGCCACGGCAGCGTCGCCGCGAGTGCGAGCGCGAGGACGACGACGCCGAGCAGGAGCAGGAGGCCGCGCTTGACGATGTGGTCGTAGAACGCGAAGCGGTCCTCGAAGTAGATCGACGCGACCATGAAGAAGATCGGCGAGACGCGGGTGATGCGATCCAGGATCGCCACCAACAGCCGCGCCTCGCGCATGAACATCAGCGCGAAGAACGTGACCGTCAGGCCGACGAACAGGCTCAGCATGACAGTGCGCAGCCTGGATTGATCGGACGTCAGCGGCCGGCGCCGGCGCCGCATCATCACCGTCGTCGAGAACAGGCTCGAGAGCGTGAACATCAGGCCGATCGAGCCGCCGACCCAGGCGCCCAGGGATCCCGGGCCCGGCGCGAGATCGAGCACCGCGAGGAGCCAGTACACGCCGATCGACGGCGACACCACGTACATCGCGGTGACCATGTGCCGGAACAGCGGATCGGGGTTGCCGTCTTCGCAGGTCGCCTCGAGATACATGGTGTGCATGATCACGGGCGGGAACAGGAACGCCATGAACGTGACCAACTGGAGCCACGAGC
The DNA here is from genome assembly GCA_964345055.1 of uncultured Steroidobacteraceae bacterium. Lineage (GTDB taxonomy): Bacteria > Pseudomonadota > Gammaproteobacteria > Steroidobacterales > Steroidobacteraceae > FEN-1191. Next base: position 1,875 of record CAYFPW010000265.1, read on the forward strand.
CCCCACCGGGGCTGGTCAGCGTGCGGAATTCCAGGAGCGCATGCAGGACGAACCACACGGTGCTGATGCCGAACAGGGTGACGCTGGCGCGATCCAGGCTGCGCCGGATGTCTGGCGGGTAGTGCTTGTGCATCCCCCACACCGAGGTCGCGTAGCGGAGGCTCAGGAGGGTGGCCCAGCCGTACGAGAACGCGCCGAAGATGCAGACGAGCAGGAAGATCAGGCTGATCAGGACCATGGGGA
>CAYFPW010000266.1:0-2113 GCA_964345055.1 uncultured Steroidobacteraceae bacterium
CACCTTGAGGTTCTCGATATTGGGCACGTCCACCACTTCAACGTGATAGGCAGGACTGCGCACACCACCAGCCGTAACGTAGTACTGCACCGGTTCGCGTACCGATAGCAGCGTGAACTCGAAACCGCGCTGCGTGCGCGTCATATCAACTTGCTGCCAGCCGGCCTCACCGATGCGCGCGAACAGCTGAGCGCTTGCCGGATCGAAGCCGTGTGCGGTGGCCACCACGGGCACAGAGCCCCCTCGGCGCACCGCCTCGTCACCCGGTGTCACGAGAATCGCCTGATCCGGCAGTAGTCCGCTAACGGCCCAACCGGCCCAGACATGTCGGACACCGTAGCCGTAAAGACCCGGGCCAAGCGCCGCGAGCCACAACAACACGCCACTGGCCAACACCGCAATGACCGTCGGCACCGCCAGCCATGATCGGCGCACCTGCTGTTCCACCGGATGCTGACTGACCACCGCCAGCGCGTCTTCCGCCAGTAGCTCGCGCAAGGGATGAGCGCCATCCATGCCGATCCAGGTATCGAGACGTCCGCGAAATTCCGGTGTCAGCGATTCAATCGCCGCCGCCGGCCGTTGCAGCAGTGCGCGCCGGGGCCGCAAACACAACATCAGGACGATGATCGCCAGCGACAACAGCAACACGATGCGGGTGCCGTAAACGATTTCCCTGGCGAATCCATGACCGATGGCCAGCCATACGCCGCCCAACGTCAGCAACAGTGCCGCCGCGGTGGCAACGGCGAAGGCACGAGCCAGATACAACCAACGCAAGCGCGTTTGGAATTGCGCGAGATAGTCGCCCAATCGCAACGACGATGTCTGATTCGCGTTCATGTGAGCACCTTCGTATTCCGGCGCAGCTGCCAATTGCCCGCCAGCGACTCGGCAATCACCAGCAGCACGGCCACTGCCAGCAGCCAGCGCGACAGAGGCAAAGTGTCGACCGAAGACTGTACTGTGTCAGCCTTTGGCGTGACTGTCTCAGCGGCTTTGGCAGCCATGCGCCAGCGTTCCAGCAATGCCGGATCGACTGGCGTCAGATCGGATTCACGCTCATCGACATTGACGGCAAGCAAGGACTCCCGGGCCGGCGTGATGATCTTGTAAAAGCCGCTGCGCTCGAGCCGCACATTTTGAGCATTGTGGGTGGCCGACAGCGTCAGCAGTTCATGGCCATCCGGGTCGATCACCTGCCCCACTGTTGCGCCGGCCTGTGCCAGAGGCAACACCGCACCGGCCACCTGATGTGCGCCATAGGCCTCGTCACCTGCGAGCCAGCCTGCGGCCTCGGACAGGAAGCTGACAAATACCGGCTGCACGGGCAGATCACTCCAGGCATTGTCCAGACCGGCGCACAGCAGCAGCACGCGGCCGGAGCCGATCCGCTGCTCGATCAACAGCGGTTCACCATCTTCTGCGGCGACGAGTACCCGGTCACTGGTACCCGGTGTAACCTTCAGCATTCGTGCAATCGACACGTTCTGCCAGCCGCGGCTTCCTGCCAGCACTGCGTGCGTTGCATCGACCCGGCCCACGCTGAGCGGATCAGCCGTGCGCACCGTTACACCGCGCACGCTCTGGCCAGTGACCGGGAGCGTTTTCAGCGCAGCAGCACGCGGGCCAGCAGCGAAGAGCACGGCGCCGCCGGACTCCACATATTGGCGCAGACTGGCGGCGAGACTGGCATCCAGCACACCGATGTCATCCACCATCACCCAGCGATAGCGCTCCAGCGTGCGCATGTCGAATTCACCGATGCGCGTCGGCGAGACACGATAGTGCGCACCCGACACCGCCAGCGCAGCGCTCGCAAAAGTACCGCTCTGGGCTTGAACATCAGTGGTCAGCAGCGGCACCACCCTAGGGCCGCCGCCCTGCAGGACAACCTGAAAACGATCGTCTCCTGCCAGTGCATCCGCCTTGTTCAGCTGTGCGATGACACGATTGTCGCCAACGTTCAGTCCGACCCCGCTGAAGCGGTACAGCGCTTCGCCATTGGCCGGAACGGTCTGGGTCTGTTCACCACGCTTGGTGTCATTCACGATCAGCTGCATTGACAGAGCGCGCTGCGGCGTACCGTTGCCGCGCACGGTGACATCGATGT
>CAYFPW010000267.1:0-2096 GCA_964345055.1 uncultured Steroidobacteraceae bacterium
CAGGCGCGGCACAAAGTCACGCTCAACAGTGGCGTGATCGACAACGGCGTTGCGCTGCGCCTGAGCGGCAACTGGAGCAGCCCGATCAGTATCCTGGATACCGGGAACGGATCCGGAGCCCTGTACTACTCGTCACTGGCAACATTCGATTTGCGATTGTTTGCGGATCTGGGCACGCGCTTCGCCGGCAAGCCATGGGCTACAGGGACTCGCGTCACGCTGGCGTTGACCAACATGTTCGACAGCTACCAGACCGTTCGCAATGCCAGCGGCGTCACGCCGCAGATTTACCAGCCGGCCTTCCTCAATCCCTACGGCCGAGCGGTAAGTCTGTCGTTCCGGCGCATGCTCTGAGCCCCGGTTTCGCGACTGAAAGGACTGCCCTGATCACAGGGCCCTGCTTGATCGCAGGGCCCTGTCCGCATAAGCCTGATCGAGTTTATTGCTCGATCAGGGGCGCTTCATCCGCAGCATGAAGCGATCCGTCACGAAATGTCCGGACTCGCTGTTGCGCGCGGAGCGATCGTCGGCCGGGTTTTTCAGCGCAGTCCCTTCGGCATCCACCTTAAATCCCGCAGCCGCCAATTCTGTCTTTGCAACCGCCACATCCATGCGATGCACCTTGGACGTAGCCTCGAGACCGGCACCATCCGCGGCGTTGTGATCTTCCACATAGAAGATGCCGCCGGATTTGAGGTTGTCGAACACTGCCTTGTTGAGGCCGACAATGTTTGCGGTCGGACCGTTGTGATAGTCGTGATAGTTCTCAGTGGTCCAGAACAGGTCGGCTTTTTCCGGCAGTGTGATCGCGGTGTAGTCCGTGGTCACCACTTTGACGTTGGGGTAGTCGCTGGCCAATTTGTTCATGGCCTCCAGCACGCCCGGACGCGCTGCAGCGGCCTGATTCAGTAGCGCATAGACCTTGCCGCTGGGGCCGACGGCCTTGGCCAGAATCCGTGTGAAATAACCGCCGCCCGGCCCAAGTTCGGCGACGGTCATCCCCGGCTTCACTCCCGCGAAAGCGACGACCTCGGCTGGCTTGCGGCTGGCATCACGCTCGCGATCGGCATCCGGACGCGCAGCGTCAGCGACTGCGGCGACCACAAATGCCGGCAAGGCTTCGGCTGCATGAAGCGAAGGCGCGGAAGCGAGCACCACGGCCATGGCGGCCACTGAACTGAATCGTGTCATGTGAATCCCCCTGAGCAAGTGAAGAGTCTGTTGGACTCCGATAGTGGCAGAGAATAGGACCATCCTGGGTGCCATGCTAGAGTTGGAGCAGCCTTCCCGCACGCCGGGCAAGATCATCACGCAACCTAGGAAATCGAGACGATGACCCATCGCATCGCGACCCGTCTGGCCGCTGCCGTGGCACTGATGGCATGCCTGTGTGAAAGCAGCCAGGCCGCAGGTGGTCTGCTGGGAAAGTATGTGGGAGTCGGTGTCGGACAGGCCAACATCCGTATTGATCAGCGACCCGGCGATATTGCCTTGGGCCTGAAGGAAAATCACACGGCTTGGAAAGCCTTCGTCGGCATTCGCCCGCTCTCCATCATTGGCGTGGAATACGCCTATATGGATTTCGGCCAACCTACGAGCACACTCGGCGCGCTTGGCACATCATCAGCAGTGCTGGCGCAGGTCAAGCAACGAGGCAGCGCTTTGATGGCCGTTGGCTACGTGCCGCTGCCCCTGCCCTGGCTCGACGTGTACGCCAAGGCTGGCATCAGCAACTTGCAGACGACCCTGAGCGGTTCCCTACCCGGCGTGGTCTGCGTGCGCCCGGGCTGCAATGTCTTTGACAGCAGAACCACAGATAAAGGCAATGTCTGGGGTGCCGGAACGCAGGTACAACTTCCTTTGACGGACTTTGCCCTGCGCGCCGAATACGAGCGCTATACAACCCGCAATGGCGACCCCACTCTGCTGACCGTTGCATTGCTCTGGCAATTCTAGAGCGGCGCTGACGCCGCCGCCCGGGCTGCCGGTTTCGCGGCAGTCAAATACCGAAAATATTCGCGGAAAGTACGCACATTTCCATGTGCGCTAGCGCGCGTTGATCACGCGCACCTCGACGTAAGGTTCTCTCGTGGGCG
>CAYFPW010000268.1:0-2091 GCA_964345055.1 uncultured Steroidobacteraceae bacterium
ATAGTCACCTACTCAGGCCGCGCGAACTCCAGCACCGCTTTCAGGCCGCCCGCAGGCGCGGCCTGCAGCAGCACTTCTCCCCCATGAAGCCGCATGATTTCGCGCACGATCGAGAGGCCGAGACCGCTACCCTGATCCCCGGCCGTATCACCACGGACGAAGCGTCCGAACACTCGTTCGCGTTCAGTCTCGTTGATACCCGGACCGCTGTCAGCAACGATAATCGATGGCCGATCGGCATCGAAACTCACCGTGATCCGGCCGCCGCGCGGCGTATAGCGGATGGCGTTATCGAGCAGATTGGACAGAGCCTCGGAAATCAGGTCCGGATGCACGCGCACCACTAACGGAGCAGCGGGCACATCGAGCTCGAGTGCAATATCGCGTCGCGCAGCCTGTTCCGCGAATGAGCCGCCGAGGTCCTGCACCAGCGCCACCAGATCGGTGGGTGCAAATTCCATGGTGTGACTGCCGTCAGGTCCGATACGACCCAACGCCAGCAGCTGCTGCACCAGGCGAGTGAGACGCTGGGTGGTAGACTTCAGTTCGGCAATTGCTGCGCGTGCGCTGGCGAGATCACCGGAACCCTCAGCGCGCGACAGCCCGAGCATCAGGCCAGCCAGAGGCGTTCTCAGCTGGTGGGCTACATTGGCGGAGAACTGACTTTCCCGCTCCAGCATAGCGTTGAGCCGTAACAGCAGCTCGTTGAGGGCGCTCGCGAAAGGAACCAGTTCGCGGGGTACACCCTGCGTATCGATCAGTTCCAAAGAATGGTGCGAATGAGCACCCCAGCGTCCGGCCAGTTCCTCAAGCGGCTTGAGCGTTCGACGTACGATGTAGCCAATGGTGGCGGCGGCAGCGAGCAGTAGTGCACCGAGGGGAAACAGCAGAATCAAAATGTCGGCGCGCATACGCGCGCGCTTGCGCAGCGTCTCGGCCACACGGATTTCTACGGGCTGAACTCCGGCTGACCCGCTCACGGTCACTGCCGCGACACGCACCCTATGGCGGAGCGATTCAGCATCGTATGCGTGACCATGTTCATAGAACAGGTTCTGCGTACCATGAAGAGGAAGCTGTACATCTCCGGCTAGCAGTTCATTACCCTGAGTCACCGCAAAGGAGACTCTGTCGATGTCATCGTAGGCCAGCATGGCCCGCGCGGCCGATGGGATCTCGATCAGGGCACGGGATCCATCAAAATGCACTTCGGCTGCGAGCGAATTGGCCGTGTCCAGCAACCACTGGTCATAGACGCGGTCGGTCAGGCGCTGCATCACATACGTCGAGGTCAGACCGCTGGCCGCCACCAGAGCGACCAACGGCAGCATCAACCGGATCAGCAGCTCGCGCCGCAGGCGTGGCGCGGCGTCTGGTCGAATCACCCTTTGGCGCCTTCGCCCACCGGCTCGCGCATCAGCAGGTAGCCAAACCCGCGCATGGTATGAATCGCCAGCCCACTTCCCGCGAGCTTGCGCCGAATCCTGGAAACATACACCTCCACGGCACTATCCCCGAGCTCCGGATTGCGCTGTGTGAGCAGGTCGACCAGTGTCCGTCGCGCCACCAGGCGCGGCGCCCGCCGGATCAAGGCCCCGAGCACCTCAAACTCCCGCGGTGAAACGTCGAGTAGCTTGCCAGCCAGCGTGATTCGACCACCCTCAGAGAACCAGGACACCGGACCGAAACTGACGACACCCTGCTCCGGCAATTGCACCCGGCGCAGCTGCGCCTCAAGGCGTGCATCCAGTTCCTCAGGATCGAAGGGCTTGATGAGGTAATCATCGGCGCCAGCCCGCAAGCCCCGCACCCGGTCGGCCACCAGATGCTGAGCCGTCAGGATCAACACAGGCGTCAGCGGATCAGTCTGCCGGCGGGTCACCAGCCACTGCAGCCCGTCCCCATCGGGCAAGCCCAGGTCCAGTACAATGACATCCGCTTGGGCGACAGCGAGAAAGGCACTGGCCTCAGCCAGCGTGCGCGCAATCCGAGTCTGCAGCTTCCGCTGACCCCAGCGCAGCGCCAGTTCCCTCGCTATGGTGTCATCGTCCTCGACCAAAAGAACTTGCATGGCGCGCTCCTGATTCATGA
>CAYFPW010000269.1:0-2061 GCA_964345055.1 uncultured Steroidobacteraceae bacterium
ATTCCTCGGTGAGCGGCGGCAGGTTCTGCGGCCGCCCCTTCGAGCCGTCATTGACGGGCGCAGAAGATCGCGGCGGCGGTGGCGGAGCGGCGCCTGGCTCCGGCTTACCGGGCTTGGCCGGATCCGAACCCACGCCCAGATTCTGGACATTGAAATACACGCCTGAGAAATCCGGGACTGTGGCAGCTGGAGCCGGCGTCTGCGCCGGTAGCAGTGCGGGTATCGCCAGAAGCACGCTGCCAGCCAGGGCTGCGCTTCCGATGGAATTGAACACTCTTCGCATCACGAGGGTCTCTCCGGATTCTCTCGAGTTCAGGATGGGGCTACTTGGTGACCGGTTTAACCGGCGCTTTATCGGCCGCCTTGTCCCCTGCCTTGGGCCGTCGATTGTTGATACCAGTGAGATCGTTGCATTGGTACGGCGTAACCGTCGCTGTGGTCCGACGCCACTTGCAGGTCCATAGGCAGGGATAGTTGTTCACGGTCAGCGGTACCTTGAAGTATTTCGGATCGGTGACTTCGTAGCTGCGCGCGAGCTCCGATCCGTCGGCCGACAAGGTCAGTCGCTCGATCATCTTCATCTGCTCACTGTGCAGCAGCGGCGGATTGGGCATCAGCACACCGGCCGTGAAGCCCACGGTCTCGATCACCAGCGCATCACCCTCGAACCAGCCGACCGAATGACCGAGGAGACTGGGCTTGAGGTTTGCCGGATGCTGGCGCGTACGCATGTCCACCGTACGAACGGTGTCCATGTATTCATGGCGGATGGTGATCTGTGCGCCAGTCTGAGTGATCTCGGTGACCTCGAAAGGTTCACCCCAGGCCCGCAGGATGCTGGCCGGACTGCAACGCAAGCCCGGATCGTCGTAGCGCACATCGTACTTGGCGAGCGCAGCCTTGCCTGCGGGCGCAAGAAGCGCATCGAAATTCACGGGGTCTTTCGGCGGCCCGCCGCCTCCGATCCAGTTGCCGGCAAAGGTACGTGAGGCAGGCACTACGGCCGTCGGCAGGCCAGGCCCCTTGTTCGTGACAACACTTTCCTTGCGTACGGAACCAAAGCGATCGAGTGTCGTGCCATCCTTGAGGATCACTGATACAAACGAACAGCCGTGCGGATCGCGCCACGCCGGGAAACCATTGACTGTCACACGATCCCCGGGCGCCAGCATCTGCTTGGTCACGCCATTGCGTTGCAGGATGGCAACGCTGCTCATCTCACAATTCCAGTGCTCGACCTTGCCGTCGGCACCCGTCACATCCAGATAAACGAACGAGTGCGGATTGACCATTTTGAATTCGGTGATGACACCGACGAGGGTCACCTGCTTGCTTTCATCGTAATGCGGCGTGGATGAATGATGCGCTGCAACGCCACCGGCTGCAGCCAGCATTGCGGCCAAAACTGCAATTCGAGTAAGTCGTGACACCGAACCCCCGGCGCTTTAATTAAAAGAGTCTGGCACCAAGAATAGGACCAGCTCCGATCATCTGGCAATTCCTGTCGCTAACCGGTCCTGACAGGCGCGACAGAAATTACTGCGTATACTTCCCGCCGAATCTGGCGCGACAGCCAGCAAGCTTTGGGGGAATCATGACCAGCACGAAAATTCAGGGCGCACGGCCCGGCACCGGCGCAGTACGCGTCGGCCAGGCGCTTCTGGCTGTGGGCCTGGTGGTTGCCTGTTCCTGGGCAACACTGTCACTGGCGCAGTATCTGCAGAACGACCTCTCTTTCGGAACCACCGTCGCCAAGATGACGCATGTGCTGGGCCGCCCCACGGACACATCGATCTCGGTGAATGTGTTGTCGCCCGATGATCTCGAAGTATTTGCCGAATACGGCACCGCGGCTAGCAACTACAGCGGCAAGACCGGCACGGTCAGCGGGAAAGCGCGTATTCCGGTCGAGCTGTCCATCACGCGGCTGAAGCCGGATACACGCTATTACTATCGACTGCGCTATCGCCGCGGCGGCAGCGGCGAGTACATCACCGGCACGGAATACAGCTTCCACACGCAGCGCCTGCCGGGCAGCCAGTTCGTATTCGATGTGCAGGC
>CAYFPW010000270.1:0-2060 GCA_964345055.1 uncultured Steroidobacteraceae bacterium
GGCACGGTGAGCAAGTTTGAATTCGTCAATCCGCACGCCTATGTGTACTTCATCGTGCAGGATGCCAAGGGCGCGCAGCAGTCGTGGCGCTGCGAGTTGGCGGCCAGTGCAACGTTGGCGCGGCTCGGCTGGACGAAAAACACCTTTACGGCTGGACAGAAGGTGACCTTCAAGGGGGCCGCCGGGCGTAATGAGCCGAACGTCTGTGTTCTGAACTCCTTTGTGATGCCGAATGGGCAGGGGTTCAGCGCACGCGAGGACTTCACCAAAGGCGGACCCAACCCGGTCGCAACACTGACTAAGAACACGGCGCGCCCCGCTCGACTGGCCAACGGGCGCCCCAATCTTTCGGGTCCATGGATGAGTGCCGGTAATGCAGCGGATCGTACTTCCGGGTTCATGCGGGGTGCGCCGGGTATGCCTGCGACCGCGCAAGACCTTGCGCAGCCCACGGCAGCTGGCGCCGCTGCCGGTGCTGGCTACAACCAGCCCTTCGATGATCCATCCATCAAATGCGATGTGGGCAATATTCTCTTTGGTTGGTGGCACGACCAGCATGTGAACGAGATCGTCCAGAAGGACGATGTCATTACACTGCGATACGGTTACATGGATTTCGTCCGTACTGTCTATCTGAACCTGGCGGCGCATCCGCAGAACATCAAGCCCTCGCGCGGCGGTCACTCGATCGGCAAGTGGGATGGCGATGTGTTGGTGGTCGACACGGTCGGCCTCGCCCCGGGGGTGCTGAATCCGCTGGTTGGCATCATGTACAGCAACCAGATGCACATCGTCGAACGCTTCACGCTGGATGCCGCTGCCGGCACGCTGCGGCGCGAGTTCACGGCCATGGATCCTCTGTACCTCAAGGGCCCGGTGACCGGTTACGACGTTTCCAGGGTTTCTGACGAACCTTTCATGTCTTACAACTGCAAAGAGTTGTCCGGCAGGAACAATATTCGACCGAAATCCTAGCCGACAGCTCTGCGCGTCGCATAGGATATCGCCACGAGGTGATTTCCATGCTGATGCGACTCCGTCATTTCTCTTTCCGTGCCACCGTGGCACTCGTGCTCGCCGCTGGACTGCCGGTGGCCGCCACCGTTGCGGCGCAACCGGCGACCGGCGGGCCGGTCAACTTCCAGATCGATGGCTGGGCCGACAACTGGTTTGCCGCCTATAACGGCGAGAAGCTTATCGTCGAGGACTCGGTCCCGATCACCACCGTCATGTCCTTCAATTCAGAGTCGGCACGCTTCACGGCCGAGTACCCGCTGCATCTGAACTTCATTCTGAAGGACTACGTCGAGAACAAGACCGGACTCGAATATATCGGTTCGCGCCGGCAGCAGATGGGCGACGGTGGGTTCATCATGCAGATCACCGACCTGAGTACCGGCAAGGTGGTTGCCGTGTCGGACGAGAAATTCGCCTGCAAGGTCATCATGCGTGCTCCGCTGGACAAGTCCTGCGAGCGTGAAGCGCGTCCTGTCGCCGGTGTCGCACCGTGCACTTTCATGGAGCTGGCGGAACCGGCCGGCTGGAAGCGGCCTGACTTTGACGACAGCAGCTGGAAGGACACCACCGTCTGGGGTGCCCGCGAGGTGGGTCCCAAAGATGGCTACTATCGGATCAAATGGGATCGCCGGGCAAAGTTCATCTGGGGCCCGGATATCTTCGCGGACAATACGGTGCTTTGCCGTGTCACGGTGAACAAGCCGCTCGAATAATCGGCGGTGGCTGGTTGAGAGCCACCATTCCGTGCTCACGAATCGTGGAGTCACTTTAGATGCAAGGGGGGGTCATGGAAAAGAACGGTTTGATGTTGGAGCGCGCGCTGCGCGCAGGTGTTCTGGCCGGGCTGCTTCTGAGCGGCTCGTTCGGGGCCAATGCAGCCCAGTCCACGCAGGTTGAAGCCAATAAGGCGGTGGTCAAGCGCTACCTGGAGGCTGAAGGCACAGCTGGTTTCGCCAATGTGCTCAAGCAAGTCCAGGCCGCAGGGCACAAGCAGCTGCGCTACGAATTCCACAATCTCAAATATAACGCCGACAATTCCGAGT
>CAYFPW010000271.1:0-2038 GCA_964345055.1 uncultured Steroidobacteraceae bacterium
TCGGCGATGCGGGCGGCACGTTGAATGTGGCCAAGATCAAAGGCATTCATCAGGCCCTTCGCAGCGGGATGCTGGCGGCCGACCATCTGGCCGAGACTGGCGGAGACAGCAGCGGCTTTGACGCGCGCTGGCGCGCCTCGGCAGGCGGCCTGGAGCAGCGTCGTGTTCGCAACATCAAGCCAGGCTTCAAACGCGGTTTGTGGATGGGCCTGGCCAACGCTGCGTTAGAGACCGTGACGGCGGGACGACTACCGTGGACGCTGTCGCATGCCGCACCCCATACAACTTTGGACCCACTGACTGCAGGCCCCTCGCCTGATCGTGATTGGATCGAGCGCACCCTGCCACCGCGCGATCGTCTGGCCTCGGTATTTCTTGCGAACAACTCCCATGACGAGCATCAGCCGGCACACCTGAAGGTCGCAGACACCAGCATTTGCAGCACACGCTGTGCGCAGGAGTTCGGCAACCCCTGCCAGAACTTCTGCCCAGCGGGCGTCTATGAAATGGTGCCCGATGAGTCGGGCAGCAAGCGGCTGCAGATCAACGCAGCCAACTGCGTGCACTGCAAGGCCTGTGATATCAAGGATCCGTACCAGATCATTACCTGGTCAACGCCCGAGGGCGGTTCGGGCCCCATGTATCAGTCGCTGTAGCGCGCGAGAATTACGAGGACGGCGGCTGTCCGGGCCCCTGTTCCGCCCCGCGCTCCCGTCGCGCGATGGCAACCACACTGCCCGCAGCCACGCCGACCACTACCAACATGGCGGCCATGAGAAAGGCCAGCCCGTGATTAAATCGCCAGGCCTCACGCAGTCCTCCGGCCACACCCAGAGGCGTACTGATCAGCAATAGCGGCTTCGCGATACGCATATTGATCAGTGGGGTCTTTGCAGTCGGTTTTGCAGGGCGCCATCGTCCAAGCTCTGGCACCAGCGCGCCACGACCAACGTTGCCACGCTGTTGCCCACCAGATTCGTCAATGCACGGGCCTGCGACATGAAGCGGTCGATGCCAAGAATGAGCACCAATCCAGCAACGGGCACCTGACCCACCGCGCTCAGCGTCGCTGCCAGCACGATGAAGCCGCTGCCGGTCACTCCGGCGGCCCCCTTGGAGGTGAGCAACAGCACCGTCAGCAGCGTCAACTGTTGGGTCAGATTCAGAGGCGTGTTGGTGGCCTGCGCGATGAACACCGCCGACATGGTCAGGTAGATGGCCGTGCCGTCAAGGTTGAAGGAATAGCCGGTGGGTACCACCAACCCAACGACGGATTTGCGCACCCCTGCTTCCTGCAGCTTCGCCATCAGGCGCGGGAGCACGGTTTCTGAAGAAGCCGTGCCGAGCACGATTAGCAACTCCTCCTTCAGATAACGGATCAGCCGCAGCACACTGAAACCGTGCAGCCGCGCCACCAGTCCAAGGACAACAAAAATAAATAAGGCGCAGGTGGCATAGAAGCAAGCCATTAGCGAGGCCAGCGGCAGGAGCGATGCGATGCCGAATTTCGCGATGGTGAAAGCCATCGCACCGAAGGCGCCCAACGGGGCGACATACATGATGTAGCCGATGATCCGGAACAGGACCTGAGAAAACTCATCAATGAACGTGTACAGGCCGGAACTGCGCCCGCCAAGCGCATGCAGTGCGAAACCAAACAGCACCGCGAACAGCAGCACCTGCAGGATCTCGCCGCGCGCAAATGCATCGACGATGCTGGTCGGTATGATGTTCAGCAGAAAGTCAGATACGCCATGCAATTGCCCGGGCGCTGCATAGCTGGCAATGCTCTTGGTATCCAGGGTTGCGGGATCGACATTCATCCCAGCCCCCGGGTGCGCCACGTTAACGATCACCAGACCCAGGACCAGCGCTAGCGTACTAACGACCTCGAAGTACAACAGTGCCAGGCCACCCACCTTGCCAACATGGCGCAGTTGCTCCATGCCCGCAATCCCTGTGACCACCGTACAGAAAATCACCGGCGCCAACATCATGCGGATCAGCCGGATGAAACCGTCACCCAGCGGCTTCATCG
>CAYFPW010000272.1:0-2032 GCA_964345055.1 uncultured Steroidobacteraceae bacterium
CACAGCAGCAGCGGCAAGGGCCGCCTCGTGCTGAGCTACAACAGTCTCGATGAACTGGACGGAATTCTGGGTCATTTCCAGTAAAACCGGCCGCGTTTCGTCGCAGGATTGCGTCGCTGTCACTCATCGTTGATTGAAAGCGCCGTATCAACCCCCTTATAATCGCGCGCCTTTGCTGACCGGGGCCGCTGATGGTTGCCGGAAATATCAATAGCTTCAATGACATCCGGCCATTGGCTGGTCGCATACTGCGCTGGCAGGTGCGCATTGCGCTGGTGGTGGCAGGGGCGGCTGGCCTGTTAGGGGGCCGGTCTGCTGGACTCTCGGCCCTTGCGGGAGGGGCGATCGGAGTGATCGCCAACCTGTACATGACGCTCAAGGCGTTGAAGCCGGCCGCGACGCCGGCCGGTGCGCTTGGGCGGTTGTATATGGGTCAGCTGGTGAAGGTGGCGATCACCGTCGGCCTGTTCATGGCTGCGGCACGTGTGCGCGGGCTTTCGTGGCCGGCGCTCCTGATTGGCTACCTCGGCACGCTGATCGCGTTCTGGTGGGTGCCCTTCAGGGCTGGGTCGACGGATAGCGGTGGTCAGTAGGGAATAGAGCAGGAACAGCAGCGAGATGTCCGTAGAAGCCACGCAGTCCCCGTCCGAATACATCAGTCATCACCTGACTCATTGGACCGTTGGTCATGGCTTCTGGAGTTGGCACGTCGACACGCTGCTGATGTCCACGGGTCTGGCCGTAATTCTGTCTGTGGCGCTGTATGCCGCTGCCCGCCGCGTTAGCGCGAACAATGCCCCCACCGGCTTTGCCAGCTTCATCGAATTCGTCTACGACTGGGTCGACGGCCAGGTCGGTGACATCTACCACGGCAACCGCAGCTTCCTGACCGCGCTGGCCTTCACGCTGTTCACGTGGGTCGTGTGCATGAACGCCATGGACCTGCTGCCGGTCGACCTGCCCGGCAACGTGGCCAAGGTGTTTGGCGCTGATCACTTCCGCGTGCTGCCCACCGCCGACCTCAACGGCACCATCGCCATGGCGATCGTGGTGCTCCTGCTGGTGATCGGCAATTCCATCCGCGCCAAGGGTCTTGGCGGCTATGCGCACGAGTGGATTGCGGCGCCTTTCGGTCCGGCGCTATTCCCGGCCAACATCGTCCTGAATCTGGTCGAGCTGCTGGCCAAGCCGGTTTCGCTCGGCATGCGACTGTACGGCAACATGTATGCAGGCGAACTGCTGTTCATGCTGATCGCGCTGCTGGGTTTCGCGCTGGCCAGCGGCCTGAGCGCATTGAGTGGCACGCTGTTTGTCGCACAGATATTGATCGGTGCCGGCTGGGCCATCTTCCACATCCTGATCGTGCTGCTCCAGGCTTACATCTTCATGGTGCTGCCGATCGTCTACATCTCGATGGCCGAAGAGCACCACTGATTGCCGACGGCTACTGTTTTCTTGAACGTTTTTGTTACTTGATCGGACAGACCAGGAGATCTGAAAAATGGACGCTATCGCAAACGTACAGGCCTTCACCGCCCTCGGCATCGGCCTCATCATCGGTCTCGGTGCCATCGGTGCCTGTATCGGTATCGGCGTGATGGGCTCGAAGTTCCTCGAGTCCGCTGCACGTCAGCCTGAGCTGACCCCGATGCTGCAGACCAAGATGTTCCTGCTGGCCGGCCTCATCGACGCGGCCTTCCTCATCGGTGTCGGTCTGGCCATGTACTTCGCCAGCGCCAACCCGCTGCTGTCGAAGCTGGCGGGCTGAGACGTCCGACGAGCTGGGTAGCGAGACTCTTCGAGCTTAAGGCCAAGGCGGAGCGCCGATGGACATCAATGCAACCTTCATAGGGCAGATCATCGTTTTCCTGATCCTGCTCTGGTTCATCTACAAGGTCGTCACGCCGATGCTGGCGGGCCCGATCGGCGAGCGCCAGAAGAGGATCACCGATGGTCTGGCTGCTGCCGAAAGAGGGCAGAAAGACCTCGAGGAAGCGCGCGGTCGCGTCGACGCACTCGTGCGTGAATCGCG
>CAYFPW010000273.1:0-2017 GCA_964345055.1 uncultured Steroidobacteraceae bacterium
TGGGCCGAGGCCTGTGATCGCAAGACCCGCGAAGTGGCCATGGACGTCGCGCCGCAGTTCGATTCGGTGGACACGTTGCAGAACTGCGCGGATACGCTGCGCCAGCTGCTGGGCGAGCATGTCTATCGGCGTCACCTCGAGGCGCGCGGTCGGCTGCAGACGGTGCTCATCGGTTACTCCAGCAGCAATGTCGAGAGCGGTATCGTCGCTTCGCGCCTCGCGGCCTATCAGGCGCAGCGTGGTCTGACTCGAGCCCTACGTGGGGCACGCGAAGGGCATGTGCTCTTCTACAGCCGCGGCGGCAGCATCGCCCGCGGTGGTGGTTCCATCGATGCCGTGCTGCGCGCGGCACCGGCCGAGTCGGTCAGCGGGGTGCTGCGCTTCACCGAACAGGGGGAGAGCCTTAGCCAGAATTACGGTCTACTGCCGACGGCGATGCGCACACTTGAGCGCACCTTCGGAACACTCGCACAGGCAACCCTCGCCGTGCGTCGCGGTATCGCCGTGCAGGAGAGCACTGCAATGGCCGACTGCGCCGCCGTGGCGGCAGCCGCCAGCCGCGCGGCGTGGAAGCGGTTGGTGAACGAAGAGCCCGATTTTCAGCAGTATTTCCGCGCCGCGACCCCGATCGATGTCATCGAGCGCATGCAGATCGGCACTGTCGCCATGGGGCCCGAACCGGTTGCCGAAGCCGCGGTGCATCCGGCTGCGTGGGTGTACGCCTGGTCGCAGTCGCGTCACATGCTCCCGGGCTGGTATGGCGCCGGCACTGGACTGGCTGCGGCGCGCGAGCAACGCGGCATCGAGCTGCTGCGGCGCTGTTATCGCGGCTGGCCCTTCTTTCATCTGCTGATCGATGATGTCGAGGCGATGCTGGCACGTGCCGATCTACAGATCGCGGCGCACTATGACCAGCTCGCTGAGGGCCTGGGCCGGCGCTTCCGGCCGATGATCGAGGCGGAATTTGCGCTGACGCGCCAGCTGGTGCTGGAGATCCGCGAGAGCGACGTGCTGCTGGCGGACAATGGCACCCTGCAGCGGGCGATCGCGCTGCGCAATCCTCATGTCGATCCGATGAACCTGATGCAGGTTGATCTACTGACGCGCTGGCGTGCCAGCCAGCGGCAGGACCGTGCGTTGTTCGAGGCGCTGCTCTCGAGCGTCAGTGGTATCGCCCGCGGGCTGCAGACGACCGGTTGAAGGTGATTACATCCGTTTGCCACATGAACCCATAACCGGCCTCGCCTCACAACGGCGGGCGCCTTTCCCTAGAATACTCACCTGTGTACCAATACGATTCAATCGACCGCACGCTGGTCAACGAGCGGGTCGCCCAGTTCCGTGACCAAACCCAGCGCTTCCTGCGCGGCGAGCTGAGCGAAGACGAGTTCCGTCCGCTGCGCCTGCGCAATGGCCTGTACATCCAGAAGCACGCGCCGATGCTGCGCGTGGCCATCCCCTATGGGCTGCTGTCCAGCAAACAGCTGCGGATGCTGGCGCACATCGCGCGGACCTACGACCGCGACTTCGGTCACTTCACCACGCGGCAAAATATCCAGTACAACTGGCCCAAGCTCGAGCAGGTGCCGGACATCCTCGCCGATCTAGCCAGCGTCGACATGCACGCCATCCAGACCAGCGGCAACTGCATCCGCAATACGACCTCCGACCATCTGGCGGGCGTCGCGGCCGATGAAGTCTGTGATCCGCGTCCCTGGTGCGAACTGATCCGCCAGTGGTCCACCTTCCACCCGGAATTCACCTACCTGCCGCGCAAGTTCAAGATCGCTGTCAGTGCCGCGGCGCGCGATCGCGCTGCTGTGGCGGTTCACGACATTGGCCTGCACATCGAGCGCGCACCGGGTGGTGACATCAGCTTCCGCGTGCTCGTCGGCGGTGGTCTGGGCCGTCAGCCGATTCTGGCCCGCGAGATCCGCAGTGGTCTGCAGCCCGTGGATCTACTGGCCTACCTTGCGGCGATCCTGCGCGTGTACAACCGCTACGGCCGCCGTGACAA
>CAYFPW010000274.1:0-1974 GCA_964345055.1 uncultured Steroidobacteraceae bacterium
TACCGCGCCGAAAGATTTCATCAGCCCAAGGTGTCAGCCAAAATACGCTCTGTCACCATTTCCAAGCTGACGGGGCCCGCTCACCATCGCATTGGCTATTGCTGGCGGCGAAACTGGATCACCCCGCCGAGGCTTGTGTCCGTCCAGGTCATCGAGGCTGGGGTCGTGAATGTGACAAGGAATGAACCGCCGGTGGCTTTAGGCGTCTTTTGATTAGTTCTTGTCGTCGGGTCATAGATTTCCTTGGGTTCCCAGTCTTCCACCGTTCGGACCAACTGTCCCTGCTCAAAGACGTACGTCCCAGACTGGCTAGTCAAGTAGCGACCGCACTGGACGAGCTCCCTGTAATGTTTACCGGCACTGTGGGTCAGGGTGACACTGCACTGCATGGGAAACGGGTTGCTGATCGTAATTGTCCCAGCCCAGACGCCTTCCATCTCGTCCGCCGCGGCGTCTTTCGGTTGCGGAACGCTGGGGGCGATTTTCGGTTGCTGGATAGCATTCTTGTCGGCGGAAGGCCGCGCTTTAGTGGCGCGCAGGTCCATTACATCTTGAAACAACTCATGACACAACATGATCTGGTGCTTTGAAGGTATATAGAAGGCGTTGGTCTTCCCGCAAGCCTGCACAATCACTTTCACGTCATTCGGGAACTGCAAGATTTGCGACAGATTATCGAGGATACTTTGAAAAAAGCCGCCTCGGACATAGAAATCTTCGAATCGTTTCCACTCTGGCCGACCGCTGGGGCCGACAGAAAGCACGATATGCGTCGCAGCCTCTGAGGCGCGTCGGCTATGGGGCTCAAGAAGTCGCTCCCATCCCGTTGCGGTTCTTTCGTATTCACGCTTGCACTTCTCGAGTCGAATATCACTGAATCCTTGTTGGCGTGCGACGGGAACAAACGTATCAGCGTCGACCACAGTTGCGAAGCATAGTGTCTGACCATAGCGCCGGTCGTCTGGAGAGTGCTCGTCCCACCACGGAGTCGTCTTCTTCGCCTGTGTCCGCAGAGACCAATGGTCGAGCAATGCTCCCAAAACTTGCGTCCACAAGGATTTCTGATCCAGAGGCGCCCCATCTCTCGCAGCGCCGATTGTTAATACTGCAAACTGGTCAACGACATCCTCTGCAGGGCCGACGACCGGAAGGTTCAGTTCACCGATTAGCATGTGGCCAAATTCGTGAAAAAAAATGCTGAGCATGACCGCTCGAGCAGACGAATCGACCGAATCGATCTCCGTAGATGCCGGTGCTTGGTCGCTGGAGCCGATCGACCCTTGACTGCGTGGAGCCGTGTCCGTCGATGCCAGCGCTTGGTCGCCAGAGCCGATTGGCGCTTCAGCCACCACGGTTCGGTTGGCTGGAGCAGTGTCTGTGCGTCGATCACAAGACGCGAAGAGGGACACGGCGCCAAAGATCAGCCCAGCGGTCAAAATCAACCTTCGTGCAATTGGGGCTAACGAGAGCCTTAACATCCCAGTGATGGTATACCGATGGAGGATCCATTTCCAGCCGGCCCCCGACTCCGAGGTGGGCCGGCTTCATGGTGTCTCCGCGCCGTGATGGATGTCAGCTCTATTCCGTTTCTCCGCTGAATCGATCGGCAGTGCGCGTGTGGTTGCGCAGCAACGCCCGCGTAAACGGTATGCTAAGCTTTGTGCCAATCACGAGAACATCAGCGGGTATTGCCACGGTGTGTGTGGCGTCGGCCGGGCTTGGAGTGTGGCTGGCGAGCCCGGCGGGACGAAACGTGCCCTTGCTCAACATGCTGAGTGTGATCAGCTTGTCAGTCGGAGTGATCACGACCGCACGAGACGCAACCTTTTGCTGGCAGCACGGACGGAAGCGTCTCGCCGTATTACGCGCGCTGGCCGCGGGCATGTTGGCGATGCTGCTGCTATTGCCGATTAGCCGGATGCTGCGAGGCTGAGGCGCGCCCTTCCGCCGAGGAAGGGGTGGGGCCGTCTCCAC
>CAYFPW010000275.1:0-1974 GCA_964345055.1 uncultured Steroidobacteraceae bacterium
CCATCGGCATGCCGATGGTCTGGGTGTTGGCCGAGGCATCGCCCATCTTCGCGGCTTGGATGGCGTTGAAGGCGCGCACGATGCGCGCACCCGGGAGGGCTTCGATCGACACCAGGCCCACCCCACGCTCCCTTGCCGCAGTGGCCATCTCGCCATCGCGTGCCACGATGGGGTTGCACGCATCGATGACGATCTTGCCGCGGATTAGCTCGCCCAGATCCTTGCCCACCACTGCCAGCGCCGTGTAGGGCACGGCGATTAGCAGCACCGTTCCGAAGGCGGCCGCCTCGCGCGGCGTTCCGGCGCGCGCATTTTTGCCCAGCTTCGCGGCCAGCTCCTTGTCGTTTTCCAGATGCTGCGAGGAGAACATCACCTCGTGACCCGCTTTCACCCAAGCGCTGCCAAGGGCGCTGCCAACGCGTCCTGAACCGATGATGCCGAGCTTGATCTTGCCTGACGCCGCCGGCTGCGTTGTAGCCGCCAGTGACAGTGGACCCGTGGCTATGGCCATGCCGGCCAGCGCAACGGCCTGCAGGATGGTGCGACGGGTATACCAGTGCGAGTTTTCCGCAGAAGGGTTTAGTGCCTGCGGGGACATCGGTTGTTTTCCTTTTTTCATGCTTCGTCCTCTCGGTGGAAGTGATCCGGATGGTCATGCCGCCCCGGTGTGAGGGCTTAAGGCTACCGCTGCGCGCCGGGCTTTGCCAAACATGCGTATGGTCAAGCGGATTTCCGGCATTTCTAATGGGCGCAGGCTTTGAAGAGGTGCAGACATGAAACGCGCGGCTTGTTGGATGGTGCTGGCTCTGCTGACGGGTTGCGCCACACGCATGGAAACTCATGTCGATCACGACGTGGCACAGGTGTTCACCGCCTACCATACCTATGCCTGGCTGGGAGACGATCCCCAGCTGAACGCCGGCCGATCTGATTACCGCGTCAGTCCGCTGAATCGCCGTCGGGTCATTGATGCGGTCGAAGCGCAGCTGGCGTCAAAGGGATTCGTGAAGGCGCCTGATCGTGCCAGTGCCGATTTTGTCGTGGCCTACACCATCGGCGCCCGCGACAAGCTGGATGTCACGACTTTTCCCGTGCCTTATAACGGTGGCTGGGGCTGGGGCCGTCGTTATTTCGGGCCCGAGGTCGATGCCCAGAGCTACGTGGAGGGGACGCTGGCAATCGATATCTTTGACCGGCGCAGCCACCGGCCGGTCTGGCATGGCTGGGCCCGCAAGCGGGTGACGGAAGAGGATCGTGAGCACGCGGCCGAACAGATCGATGTCGCCGTGAAGACGATTCTGAGCAGCTTTCCGCCCCGCTAGCGCGGATGGATCAAGCCTGCCGGCTTTGAAGCCGGCAGGCGCCATTGGCTGGACTCCGTCTTGAGACGGAGGCTCGTTCAATTGAGCGGCGTTTTTCCGGTGTATTGCAGGATGTACAAGCCGCCGGTCAGTCGATCATTGGCGTAGATCAGACCATCCTTTCCGACGATCAGATCGTTCATCTGCATAACGCCGCCCTTGTTGCCAGCGACCTTGGGAGCAAAGTAGGCAATTTCCCTCGGCGCGAGCGGATCCTTGATCGAATAGATGCGCAGTCCGCCACCGAACTGGGCGGTAACCACAGTGTTCTGTAGCATGCGCGAGACCGCCGGCATGTTATTCAGGTTGATGTTGTGGGCGCCGAAGCGGCCGCCCTGCTTGCAAAGTATGTCGAAGTTGGCGGGACGTGGCAGCGTGGACAGCGGGTAGGGGTGGGTCTCATCCTTGATATCAACCACCGTGATCCGTTGCGGCCAGTCGGCACACTCATCCTTGGTTGACTCCTGCGAAGCCACCAGCAGGCCGCGGCTAAGGATCGGCAGGGCGGTATGCAAGAAGCCCTCGTTGAGAGATTGCCACGAGATGCGCGAGATCTCCCGGGGCTTCGTCTTGTCAGAGATATCGAACACGATGAAGCCGCCGTCGATCCAGC
>CAYFPW010000276.1:0-1924 GCA_964345055.1 uncultured Steroidobacteraceae bacterium
GCCGCAGCCGCGGCTGCGGCGGAGGAGTTCATCGAGCGGCTACCGCAGCGCTACGAGACGCTTCTGGGCGAACGCGGCATCACCCTCTCCGGCGGTCAGCGGCAGCGCGTGGCCATCGCCCGTGCCATGCTGCGCAACGCGCCCCTGCTGCTGCTCGATGAAGCGACCAGCGCACTGGATGCCGAGAACGAACAATTGGTGCAGCAAGGGCTCAACAACCTGATGGCCGGCAGTGCCAGTCAGGGCCGCACCACTCTGGTGATCGCGCATCGGCTGGCAACCATCCAGAAGCTGCGTCGTATCGTGGTTTTCGATCAGGGTCGAATCGTTGCCGAAGGCGATCACTCAACACTGGTGCAGCAGGGCGGGCTCTATGCGAGGCTCGCCGCTCTGCAGTTCAATCTCTTGGGTACGCCTGCCGCATCGCCTTTCTCCAAAGGAATCTCATGAGCCTGGACGCACTGGAAAGCGCCCGCTACAGCCGCCATCTGCTGCTCAGCGAAATCGGCACCGAGGGACAGCAGAAGCTCAAAGCAGCCCGCGTCCTGATTGTTGGCGCGGGCGGACTGGGTTCACCGGCAGCGCTGTATCTCGCTGCAGCTGGCATTGGTCGCCTGGGCATCATCGACGGCGATCATGTCGATGTGTCCAACCTGCAGAGACAAGTCCTGTTTGACACAACAGATGTCGGGGCATCGAAAGCTGAACGTGCGGCAACCCGCTTACGCGCGCTCAATCCGCTGATCGACGTGCGTGCCCATGCGCTGGAACTCACAGCCGGCAATGCTGCGCAGATACTCGCCGACTACGATCTGGTACTCGACGGGAGTGATCGACTCACCACGCGCTACCTGGTCAACGACGCCTGCGTGCTGCTGGGCAAGGCGCTGGTGTCGGCGGCCATTCATCGCTTCGAGGGTCAGGCGATGAGTTATGTGCCCGGTCAAAGCCCCTGCTATCGCTGCTTGTTCAGCGATGCTGCCGACGGCGTCGTACCCAATTGCGCCACGGCCGGTGTGCTGGGCGTACTGCCGGGACTGATGGGCACCTTACAGGCCACCGAAGCGATCAAGCTCATCACAGGAATCGGGACGCCGCTGCTGGGTCGCCTAATGACTTACGACGCGTTGTCGATGCGCGTCAGCGAGTTCCGCTTTCGCCGCCGTGAGGACTGCGCCGTATGCGGCTCGCAGCCCACCATCACCGCCTTGCTTGACAAAACCACGCCGGAACCCGGTGGCCGGCCGCTGGCACTGCGCCGCTACAGCGGCGCTGAGCTGCGGGAACTGCTGCGACGCTCGCCGTGGTCACTGACGCTCGTCGATGTTCGCGAACCCTACGAGTTTGCGGCAGGCCACATGCCCGGATCAATTCACATACCACTCGGCGATTTACCGCGGCGCATGGGCGAACTTCGCGGACGCAATGGCATTGTATTTATCTGCGCTGCTGGCGTGCGCAGCGAGCACGCCGCGACACTGGCCGCTGCCGCAGGTCTGACCGAGCTGGCTCATCTTGAAGGCGGACTGCTAGCGCTGGCCGGAGTGGACTGAATCTGCGGTCGGCGCGGCCGCCCTGCACAATCCTGCAGCACGCACACCCAGCAGCCGCAGCCTACGATCCAGCGGCGCGCGCTTCAGACATTGACCTGCAGCGTGACGTATCGCCGCGGCATCGGCCACCGGCACGGGCAAAGTCAGTGCTCGTGTGATGGTGCGGAAATTGTCGTAGCGCAGCTTGATGGCTACGGTTCGACACAGATAGCCATCGTGCTGCAAATCACCCGCCACACGCGCGCACAGCGATGTAAAAAGCGTACTGAGTTGCGCACGATCATGCACGGCATGGAGATTGCGCTCAAAAGTGGTTTCGCGACTCATCGAGACCGGCTCGTGATACGTGACCACCGGCCGATCATCCCGAC
>CAYFPW010000277.1:0-1921 GCA_964345055.1 uncultured Steroidobacteraceae bacterium
AAACGCTGCGCCTGCGGCGCCGATTGGTCTTCGAGGTAAGTCGTTTCGACCTGCACGCTGATGCGATGCGCGGAGTCCATCAGTCGATTTCCTGTGAGCCGGGTTACGGTACCCGATCCGTCCAACTAGTGAATCACACCCGCCGCTTGTCGCGCCAGAGCGCCAAACTGTGCTGCATCCAGAGTCTCGGCACGGGCCGCGGGATCTACTCCGGCGGCGGTGATCTGATCTGCATCCAGCAGCGCGGACAGCGCATTGCGCAGCTGTTTGCGACGCTGGTTGAAGGCTGCTGCCACGACGCGGCCAAACTCAGGCAAACGCGCCCAGTCCGGCACATCGCTGCGCACAATCATGCGCACTACGGCCGACTGCACGCGCGGCGGTGGCTGGAAGGCACCGGGGCCGACGTCGAGTAACCGCTCTGAGTGCAGGAATGGCGCCAGCATGACGCCCAGCCGCCCATAGTGTTCGCTGTCCGGAGCGGCGGTGATGCGATCGACCACCTCTCGCTGCAGCATGAAGTGCATGTCCAGCAGGGCATCCGCATGCGGCAACAGACTGAACAGGAGCGGTGTCGAGATGTTGTACGGCAGGTTGCCGACCAGCCGTAATGCGCCGCCGCGTTCCAGCGCGAGGGCGCTCCAGTCGACGGTCAGCGCATCGCATTCCTGCAGGCGGAAACCTGGCTGTGCGACGTACTGACTACGCAGCCGCGCTGCAAGATCACGATCAATCTCGATGGCGTCGAGCTCGCCGCTGGCCGTCAGCAATGCATCGGTGAGAGCGCCGCGGCCCGGGCCGATCTCGACGATGTGCTCGCCGGGTCGCGGACGAATTAGTGTGACGATGCGGTCGATCACCAGCGGATCGTGCAGGAAGTGCTGACCGAAGCGTTTGCGGGCGAGGGGTGCGGACACGAGGTGTCAGTGTCCGCTGGTCGCTGCTGCGCGCAGTGCAGCCAGCCGTTCGGCCAGGCTGATCGCCGCGCGCAGGCTGCCGGCATCGGCTTTGCCGGTTCCGGCGAGCGGCAGTGCCGTGCCGTGGTCTACCGAGGTGCGGATCACCGGCAATCCCAGAGTGACATTCACAGCATCGCCGAATCCGGCATGTTTGAGCACCGGCAGTCCCTGATCGTGATACATCGCCAGCACGGCATCGACGCCCACCAGATTGCGCGGTACGAACAGCGTATCGGCCGGATGGGGGCCACGGGCATCGATGCCAGCGGCGCGCGCCTGAGCCAATGCCGGACTGATGAGGCGTATTTCCTCATCGCCGAGATAGCCACCTTCGCCTGCATGTGGATTAAGACCGCACACTGCAATATGCGGGGCGCGGATATTCCACTGTTCGCGCAGGCTGGTATGCAGCACCTGCAGCACCTGCAGCAGGAGCGTCTGGCTCAGCGTATCGCTGACCGCGCGCAGGGGCAGGTGAGTGGTGGCCAACGCGACGCGCAGGTCACCGGCAACCAGCATCATGACGGGCAAGGGTGCGCCGAGACGTGCGGCCAGATACTCGGTGTGGCCGGTGAAGGCGATACCTGCTTCGTTAATGATGCTTTTCTGTACCGGTGCGGTGACCATTGCCGCGAATTCGCCACTCAAGCAGCCATCGGCGGCGCGATCGATCAGGCGCAGCACCTGCGCGGCATTGCGCGCATCGAGTTGTCCCGGCTTTGCTGTGACTGCCAGAGGAACATGCAGCACCGACAATTCGCCGGCGGCTCGGGTCACGGGTTTCCCGTCAGTGTATTCGTGCAGACGCACAGCACTGCCAAGCAGCCCGGCGCGCGCTGCGAGGCAGTCGCGATCGGCAATGCAGACCAGCTCGAAGTCGCGCGTCTCGGTTGCTGCCGAAAGGCACAGATCCGGACCGATGCCGGCGCTGTCGCCGGCGGTCAGTGCGATGCGTGACATCG
>CAYFPW010000278.1:0-1911 GCA_964345055.1 uncultured Steroidobacteraceae bacterium
GTGCCTCGGCTTCGCTGAGGCCGACGGTACCGATGGGCGGATGCGAAAAGATCACCGTGGGGATGTTGTCGTAGTCGAGCTTGCGGTCTTTCATTCCGCCGAACAGGCGATCGGAGAGACGCCGGCCCGCAGCGATGGCCACCGGCGTGAGCTGCGCGGCGCCAGTTACATCACCAATGGCATACAGACCCGGCACGCTGGTCTGCTGCCAGGAGTCGACACGCAGATGTCCCGCGGCGTCTGCCTGCAGGCCGGCCGCCTCGACGCCGAGCCCTGCTGTGTTGCCATGTCGTCCGACAGCCCAGAACAACGCATCGCCGGCGGCGAAGCTGCGACCATCCTCGAGATCGAGTTGCAGCGCACCCGCCGCATCTCGCCTGAGGGCGCGCGGTATCGCATTTGTCACGACCTCGGTCCCGGAATCGCGCAGCACCTTGAGTAGCGCCTCGCCGAGCATGGCGTCGAAATGGCGCAAGATGCTGTCCTGACGTATCACAAGCGTGACGCGTGTACCCAGCGCGAGGAAGATGCCAGCCATCTCCACTGCGATGTAGCCGCTGCCGACGATCGTCACCTGTTGCGGCCGCGCAGTCAGCGCGAAGAAGCCGTCTGAATCCAGCCCCAGCTCCGCACCTGGGATGGGGGGCAGACTGGGCGTGCTGCCGGTGGCGATCACGATATGCGGTGCGCTCACCACGCGCTCCGCGCCGACCGTGGCGATGCGGACGCGTCCGCCACCGAGCAGTTGGCCGCGGCCGCTGGCGTGTTCGACTTTGCGCTTGGCCAAATTCTGGGCGTAGATACCATTGAGACGGGCGATATAGGCCTCGCGCCGCTCGACCAGCTGTCCCCAGTCATGACCCGCCGGGGCAGCCTCGAATCCGTACTCGGGCGAGTCATGACGCGCTTCAGCCAGCTGCGCTGCGTACCACATCACTTTTTTTGGTACGCATCCCACATTCACGCAGGTGCCGCCAAGCCGGTCGGACTCGATTAGCAGCGCGCGAGCGCCGTATTCCGCGGCGCGCTGCGAGCAGGCCAGGCCGCCGCTGCCGCCGCCGATCACGATCAGGTCATATTGGTTGTCCATGTCCCATGTTAACCCGTGCTGCAGCCGCTAGAATGATTCTCCACGGATCAAGGAGCGGAGACGCTGATGACGCACAATCCATTGTTGACGACCGAAGGCCTGCCACCCTTCGCCGACATACGCCCCGAGCATGTGGAAAGTGCAATCCGTGAATTGCTGGACACGCAGCGCCGGCATATCGCCGACATCGAAGCGCTGGCGAACCCGACCTTTGCCACCGTGGTGGAGCCGTTGGAGGAAATGCGCCATCGTCTGGGCCGCACTTTCTCGCCGGTTACACATCTCAACGGAGTGCTCAACTCTGAGCCGCTGCGCGCGGCCTACAACGCTTGCCTGCCGCTGCTGTCTGCGTACGGCACCGATCTGGCGCAAAGCGAGCGGCTCTATCACGCCTATCAGCACATCCTCGAGAACGAGGGCGCCCATCTTGATGCCACGCAGCGTGAGGTGCTCAATCATGCGCTGCGCGATTTCCGCCTCGCCGGCGTGCATCTGAGTGGCGAACGCAAAGCGCGCTTCAAGACCATCATGATGGAGCTGTCGAATCTTGCCGCGAAGTTCGAAGAGAACGTGCTGGATGCGACCAATGACTGGTCGCACCACGTCACTGACGAGGCGCAGCTGAAGGGCATGAATGCCGGCATCGTTGCGCAGGCTGCGCAGCGCGCGAAAGACAAGGGACTGCTGGGCTGGCTGTTCGGTCTCGACCAGCCAACGTATGTGGCCGTGGTCACTGATTGCGAGTCGGCCCCACTGCGACGCACGTTCTACGAAGCCTGGGTCACGCGTGCTTCCGATCAGGGCCCGTCGGCAGGACGTTT
>CAYFPW010000279.1:0-1897 GCA_964345055.1 uncultured Steroidobacteraceae bacterium
TGAATTGCAGTGCGCCCACACCGGCGATGAGCAGCAGCAGGCCAATGGCATCGACCCGCGCGGGTGTGCGCTTGGACTCCCGCCCGCGCAGCAACATGGCACTGGCGCCAATCGCGAACAGACCCACCGGAACATTGATGAAGAACAGCCACGGCCAGCTGAGATTGTCGGTGATCCAGCCGCCGAGTACCGGACCGCAGATCGGTGCGATGAATACCACCATACCCCAGATGGACATGGCGATTGCGCGGCGCTGCGGCGGGTAGTTCCGCAGCAGCAGGGCCTGCGCCATTGGCACCATGGGTCCTGAAACCAGACCTTGCAGGATGCGGCCGATGACCAGCATCGTCATGCTGTTGGACAGCCCGCACAAAGCCGAGAACACCACGAACAACGTGCCCGAAACCGTGAACGTGCGCACCTCGCCGAAGCGGCGACCCAGCCAGCCGGTGAGTGGCTGCATGATGGCCGCGGCCAGCGTGTATGAGCTGATGGCCCAGGTGCCTTCAGTGGGGCTGACTGCCAATGTGCCTGCGATCGCCGGGATCGAGACATTGACGATGGTCATGTCCAGCACTTCCATGAACGTCGCCAAGCTGATCACGATGGTCAGCATGACGAGTGTCGCGCCCTGCAGCGCGGGCGGTGCAGGGCCGCCCGGCACCGTGCCGGCGGATGGCGCACTCATGGCGGCGTTGGCGTTGCGCCGCGCATGACAGCGGCTGCAGCGGTGGCCGCTGCCGTGGCATCGGCCTCATACATACGTGTTCCAGCGATTTCCGCTCGACTGGCCGCAGTGGGTAGCAATGCGCCTGAGCGATCCGCTGTGTTGACCTGTACTGACATCGAAAGACCGATACGCAGCGGGAATTTTGCGAGCGGCGCCGGATCGAGAGCGATGCGCACCGGTATGCGCTGCACCACCTTCACCCAGTTTCCAGTGGCATTCTGCGGAGGCAGCAGGGCGAACGCCGAGCCAGTGCCTGCTGCAACACCCGCGATCTGACCGGTGAACGTAACGTCGCTCCCGTAGACGTCGGCGGTGAGCCGGACCTTCTGTCCGATTCGCAGTGCGCGCAACTGCGGCTCCTTGAAATTTGCATCCACCCAGACCGACTCGAGCGGCACGATGGTCAGCAACGGCTCACCAGGCTGCACGCGTTGTCCGGCCTGCACCGTGCGACGCGCCACATAGCCGCTGGACGGAGCCAGGACACGGTGGCGATGCACTGCGATCCATGCCTGTTCGTATTGGGTGCGTGCTTCGATGACGGCGGGTTGCTCCTCGGGTGGTCGTTGTGAGGTGAGGGCATGTGCCGCTGCGGCCTGCTGGCGCGCCACGAGGAGTGCGGCGCGCGCCATATCAACACCGGCCTGTGCCTGTCGGACTTCTTCAGAAGAAACGGCCTGGCTCACCAGCAGCGGCTGGCGACGCCCCAGCTGCGCTTCGGCCCATTCCAATTCCACGCCGCGCTGCTGCACCAGCGCGTCGAACTGACCGGCCGTCGCCGACTGTTGTCGGGCGTTACGCAAGGCTAGCGCCAGTGCCGCGGCCGCCTTCTGCAGCTGCAGCCGTGCTTCGGTTGATTCCAGCGCGATCAGTTCCTGGCCCGCCTCCACGCGCTGGGTATCGTCCGCTGCTACGGATACCACAGTACCGCCCACCTGTGCCGAGACCGCGATTAGGTTGCCCGCGACGTAGGCATCATTTGTGGACTCGCGCTCTGACAGCACCAGCCACCACCACGCGAGCCATGCACCGCCGATAACGACGAACAGTGCGATCAGTACCAGCAGCACCCGGCGCCGCGAACGGTTGCTGTTGTCACCGCCATGATTGTCGGTGTTATTCGCCTGTTCCATAACCGCCTCCGAGAGCCCGTATCAAGTTCAGTTC
>CAYFPW010000280.1:0-1886 GCA_964345055.1 uncultured Steroidobacteraceae bacterium
G
The DNA here is from genome assembly GCA_964345055.1 of uncultured Steroidobacteraceae bacterium. Lineage (GTDB taxonomy): Bacteria > Pseudomonadota > Gammaproteobacteria > Steroidobacterales > Steroidobacteraceae > FEN-1191. The sequence goes on from CAYFPW010000280.1 coordinate 2, forward strand.
CTGGATCGCCTACATCGGGCAGATCGAAGTGCTCGAGTGACGTCCGAACGTCAAACCGGACGACTCAACACTCTCACTTAAATTTAGGGAACTGACACATGGATAATTTTATTGCATGGATGGCTGGCACCTGGATCGCTCATATCATGCGCGACGTCCGGTTTGCGTGGGCTGTTTGCGAAACCATTCACTTCATCGGTCTGTGCATGCTCTGCGGCGCCATCATCGTTATGGATGCCCGGCTGATGGGGTTCTTCCGCAAGACGATCTCGCTGCATGCAGTGCACGCGCTGACGCCCTTCGCCATCGTGGGATTCGTACTGAACCTCCTCACGGGCATCGCCTTCATTACCCGCGATGCGGAAAACTATTTCATCAACCCAGACTTCCAGCTCAAGATCCTGGCCATTCTGCTGGCCGGCCTGAACTTCTTGGTCTTCTGGTTCTTCATCCGCAAGCAGCTCGACAAGCTGCCCGATGACGCCAACACCGAAGTAGGCGCCAAGATCGTTGGCTTCAGTTCAGTGGCCCTTTGGTGCCTGGTGATCTGGTTCGGCCGCCTCATCCCGGTTTGGGGTGCGGGCTGAACAGCGATCTGACAACTTCCACTCAAGCACGCAACTTCAAGAGGCTGATATTTCCTAGTTATGCGTAACCTCCTTTCTGCTCCTGCTTCACGTGCGGTCGGCCTCGTCGCCATGACCGTGGCGGGCCTGTCAGTGGCCGCACTGACCATGTCGGCAAATACGCCTGCGGTTGAAGGCGCTGGCACCATCGCTCCGGCTGCCCGCTGCGCGTCCATCAAGAAGTCTGTGGTCGACGCCGGCTTCGCCGACAAGGTGACAGTGAATTGTGATGACCCGAAGTACGGTCGCCTCTTCGGCGATACCTACCCGGATCATCCGCTCATGGATGGCATCACGGGAACCAACGACCAGGTACCCATCCCGGCACCGGGTTACAACTCCCCGATTACGCTTTCGCCGAGCCGTAACAGCAAGCCGATTTCGATCGATGCAGCGCTGGGCGTCGCGGTGAATGGCGTGCCGATTTACGACTACACCTCGCAGGGTGATGACGACCTGTACCACTACGATCCGAAGGCAGACACGCTGCTGACGGGCGAACTGGACATCTGCGGCGGCCACTCAGGTCGTGGCGACGACTACCACTATCATGTCGCACCGAACTGCATGATGGACATGATGAAGAACAAGAAGGATCCGGCCGCGATCATTGGCTGGGCCTTCGACGGCTATCCGATCTACGGCAACCGTAATCCGGACGGCTCCGCCATCGCCAAGGGCAAGCTGGATGCCTGCAATGGGCAGGCAGACAGCCTCTACGGCTGGCGCTACCACACCTCTGACACGCCCCCCTACATCATCCAGTGCCTCGACGGAAACTTCGATATGAGCCTCGCGGCTCATGTCCCGCCGCTGACCAAGGCAGGCGGTGGCGGTGGCAAGATCACCGGCCGCAAGCCGAGTGGCGGCGTTAAAGACCTCAAGCTGGTCACTGAGAAAGACGGTACCCGCCTCATGACCTATGTCTGGCAGGGCAAGACCTATTCCTTCAAGTACAAGCCGGCCGCTCAGACCAATTGCTGGGACTTTGCCGAGCAGTCCTTCACCACCAACGGCGAAATGGTCAACACGGTCTATTGCCGCACAGGCAGCTTCCAGGGTGGCCCGCCGGGTGGCGGCATGGGCGGCGGCGGTGGCATGGGTGGCGGCGACGGCATGGGCGCCGGTGGCGGCGGCATGGGCCCTCCCTGACCCAACGTGCCTGACCTGATGGCTCGTGGCCGCTCATTCATTGCGGCTATACGCAGCGCTCTTGCGCTAGGCACGCTACTCCTGGCTTTACAGCTTGGAGTCGTGCC
>CAYFPW010000281.1:0-1873 GCA_964345055.1 uncultured Steroidobacteraceae bacterium
GCAGCGGGCATGGCTCTGGCCGATCATATCCGCACACTCGGCGCGCGCCGAGTGTCCATCGTCGCGCACAGCATGGGCGGCCTCCTGGTTCGAGCGGCGCTTCGTCATCGCGGTATGGACATCGTGGAGCGCGTGGTGACACTGGGCACACCACACCGCGGGACGCTGGCCGCGGTGCAGGCCATCCGCGCGACCTATCCGACCGTGCGCCGTCTGGCCGCACTGGACCCGCGGCACAGTGCAGAGCAATTGACTGAGCGGGTCTTTCACAGCTTCTCCAGTCTTTACGATCTGCTGCCCGCCACTGGCGCGCTGACCGATATCGATCTCTTCGATGTCCGGCGCTGGCCTGAACACGGCCCGCGACCTGACCGCATTGCATTGGTTGCTGCGCGCAGCAAAGCGCGCCGACCGCCCGAGCCGGATGCACGTTTCTTCGCTATCGTCGGAACCGGACAGCGCACCGCTGCAGCGCTGCGACACATCGATGGTGATTTCGAGTACGAGATCAGTTCTGATGGCGACGGCACGGTGGCCGTGACCTCGGCCACATTAGCTGCCGATCGCACGTGGTATGAGGTCTGCGAGCACAGCGGCCTACCGCGCAGCGAACGCGTGGCACAGGCTATAGCCGAAATACTTCGCTCTGGAACGACGGCGCTGCTGGCTCAGCAGGCAGACATCAGCGATGCACCGCATGTACGGGTCAGCGATGCGCAGCTGCGCGGCACCTATACAGAGAAAGTGGAATGGCGCGCGCTCTCGGCCGAGGAGCGGGGCCGCTACCTGAATCAGCTGAATCTCGCGCCGCCGCTGTATCGAGTCTGAGTTGCGCGGATCCGACTGTGCGCGGGTACAGTCAGCAGCCGATCACGAGCTAGGCGCCCGCCAGCTCCTTGGCACGCGCCACGAACTGCTGCATCTTGGCCAGCGCACGGCCATCGGTCAGCGCCTGACGGGCTAGCGCCACACCCGCATCCATCGACGGCGCGACGTTCGCGGCATACAGTGCCACCCCGGTATTGAGTAACACGATGTCACGTGCCGGGCCCGGCTCGTCGTGCAACACGCGCAGCAGCAACTGCTGCGACTCCTCCGGCGTCTCCACCTTCAGGGCGCGCAGGCTCGCCATGCGCAAGCCGAAATCCTCAGGATGGATCGAGTATTCATGGATGCTGCCGTTGCGCAACTCGCCCACGAGCGTCGCCGCACCCAGCGACACTTCATCAAGTCCATCCCGGCCGTACACGACTACGGCATGTTCGGCGCCGAGGCGCTGCAGGGCACGCACCTGGATGCCGACCAGATCCTCATGAAACACACCCATCAGGATGTTGGGCGCATCAGCCGGATTGGTCAGCGGACCGAGGATATTGAAGATCGTCCGTACGCCGAGTTCGCGACGCACGGCCGCGACATTCTTCATGGCCGGATGATGGTTCGGCGCAAACATGAAACCGATGCCGGTATCGGCGATGCAGCGGCTGACGGCCTCGGGCGACAGCGTCATCGGCACACCCATGCGCTCGAGCACATCGGCACTGCCGGACTTGCTGCTGACGCTGCGGTTTCCATGCTTGCTGACGCGCGCGCCCGCAGCCGCCGCGACGAACATGCTGCAAGTCGAAATGTTGAAGCTGTGCGAGCTGTCACCGCCGGTGCCGACGATATCGACCAGGTGGCTCCGGTCTGGGACCTGCACGCGAGTGGAGAACTCGCGCATCACCTGAGCCGCGGCGGTGATTTCGCCGATGGTCTCCTTCTTCACCCGCAGTCCGACGAGCAGAGCTGCCATCATGACAGGAGACATCTCCCCGCCCATGATCTGGCGCATCAACGCCAGCATCTCGTCGTGGAAGATTTCGCGGTGCTC
>CAYFPW010000282.1:0-1864 GCA_964345055.1 uncultured Steroidobacteraceae bacterium
GCCTGACCCTGCTCGTCGAAGGCCATGACCACCACTGCTGCGCCATAGGCACGGATCTGGCGCGCCTGCTGCAGGAAGGGCTCCACGCCCTCCTTCATGCTGATGGAGTTGACGATGCCCTTACCCTGCAAGCACTTGAGGCCCGCCTCGATGACGCTCCACTTGGAGGAATCGATCATCACCGGCACGCGTGCGATATCCGGCTCGGAGGCGATCAGGTTCAGGAAGCGCACCATCGCGGCCTCCGAATCGAGCATGCCTTCGTCCATGTTCACGTCGATGATCTGTGCGCCGCTCGCCACCTGCTGGCGCGCGATGTCGAGCGCACCGTTGTAGTCATTGGCTTCGATCAGCTTGCGAAACTTCGCCGAGCCGGTCACGTTGGTGCGCTCACCGACGTTGACGAACAGGCTGTCGGCACCGATGTTCTGCGCTTCCAGACCACTGAGCCGGCAGGCCATCGGCAGACGCGGAATCGCCCGCGGCTTCAGATGCTCCATGTGTTGGCGCGTATGGGCGATGTGGTCGGCCGTGGTGCCGCAACAACCGCCCACAATATTCACCAGACCACTGCGGGCAAACTCCTCCAGATGCCCTGCGGTGTCGCAAGCCTGTTCGTCGTACTCGCCGAATGCGTTCGGCAGGCCCGCATTCGGGTAAGCGATGATGGCGACATCGGCGATCTGCGAGAGTTCGGCGATGTAGGGGCGCAGCTGCTTTGCACCCAGCGCGCAGTTGAGACCCACCGCCGTCGGCCGCGCATGGCGGATCGAATTCCAAAAGGCCTCGACCGTCTGGCCCGACAGGGTGCGACCGGAGGCATCGGTAATCGTACCGGAGACGATGATAGGCAGATCGAGCTGCAATTCATCGAGCACGCTGCGCACAGCGAACAGCGCCGCCTTGGCGTTGAGCGTATCGAAGATGGTCTCCACCAGAATCAGGTCGACGCCGCCTTCGATCAGCGCGCGTGTCGACTCGGCATAGGTCTCGCGCAGCTGATCGAAGTTGATGTTGCGGTAACCCGGATCGTTGACGTGGGGCGAGAGCGAAGCCGTGCGATTGGTTGGCCCCAGCGCACCGGCGACGAAACGGACGGTGCCCGTGCGCGCCGCACATTCGTCGGCGGCCTCACGCGCCAGCCGGGCGGATTCGTAGTTCAGCTCACGCACCAGCCCTTCCATCTTGTAATCGCCCTGCGCGGGCGCCGAGGAGCTGAAGGTGTTGGTCTCGATGATGTCAGCGCCGGCAGCGAGATATTTCGCGTGAACGTCCCGCACCACCGCCGGCTTGGTCAGCGTCAGCAGATCGTTGTTACCCTTCAGGTCACAGGGCCACGAGGCAAAGCGCGTGCCGCGATAGTCTTCCTCGCTAAGCTTGTAGCCTTGCAGCATGGTGCCCATGGCGCCGTCCAGCACCAGGATGCGTTGCGCCAGCAGGCGGCGGAATTCAGCGACGCGTTGTTCGCGGGTCATTGGGACAGTCACTGGCGCACTCCGAGGGCATGACAGATGGCGTAAGTGAGATCAGCGCGGTTGAGGGTGTAAAAGTGAAATTCCTGCACGCCCTCGCGCGCCAGCCGTTCCACCTGGCCGATGGCAAAAGCCGCGGCGATGAGCCGGCGCGTATCGGCATCGTTGTCGAGACCGGCGAATCGGTCGGCCAGCCAGGCAGGAATGCTGGCGCCGCAGCGCGCCGCGAAGCGCTGCATCTGCGGGAAACGCGTGATCGGCAGGATACCTGGCACCAGACTGGCGGTGATGCCAGCCGCCACACAACGATCACGGAAACGCAGATAGGCATCCGTATCGAAGAAGAACTGCGTGATCGCGCGGTGTGCGCCCGCATCGAGCTTGGTCTTGAG
>CAYFPW010000283.1:0-1862 GCA_964345055.1 uncultured Steroidobacteraceae bacterium
GCATAGTTCACCCAGGTCACTGCCGGATGCGACTTGAGGAACTGCGCCACGGCGAGGGTGTTGCTGCAGATGCGATCCATGCGCAGCGCCAGCGTTTCGATGCCTTGCAGGATCTGCCAGGCATTGAACGGCGAGATGGCGGCGCCCATGTTTCGCAAGGGCACCACGCGCGCACGTCCGATGTAGGCCGCCGGTCCGAGTGCCTCGGTGTAGACCACGCCGTGGTAGCTGACATCCGGCTCGTTCAGGCGCTTGAAACGGGCCTTGTGCTCCGCCCAGGGGAACTTGCCGGAATCAACGATTGCACCACCCACAGAAGTGCCGTGGCCGCCGAGGTACTTGGTCAGCGAGTGCACTACGATGTCCGCACCGTGTTCGATGGGGCGGCACAGATAGGGCGAGGGCACCGTGTTGTCGACGATGAGCGGAATGCCATGACGATGGGCGATGGCGGCCATCGCCGCGATGTCGGTGATGTTGCCTTGCGGATTGCCCAGTGATTCGACATACAACGCCTTGGTGCGTGCGTCGATCAGCGGTTCGAAGCTGGCTGGCTTGCGGTAGTCGGCAAAGCGCACGTCGATGCCGAACTGCGGCAGGGTGTGGGCAAAGAGGTTGTACGTGCCACCGTACAGCGCGCTGCTGGACACGATGTTGTCGCCAGACTCGGCGATGGTCTGGATGGCATAGGTGATGGCCGCCTGACCCGATGCCAGTGCGAGCGAAGCCAGTCCACCCTCGAGCGCTGCGAGGCGCTCCTCGAGCACCGCCTGCGTCGGGTTCATGATGCGGGTATAGATGTTGCCGGCGACCTTCAGGTCGAACAGATCCGCACCATGCTGGGCGCTGTCGAAGGAGTAGGCCACGGTCTGGTACAGCGGCACGGCCACCGAGTGGGTGGTCGGTTCAGGCACATAGCCTGCGTGCACGGACTTGGTTTCAAATCGCCACTGGCTGATATCGCGTGTCACGGTGTGCTCCTGGAATTTTCGGGTTCGCGGGGCGCTAGTGTATCCAAACGGCCGGCGGATTACCGGCTGCGCCGGCGGGCTATTCGAAGCGCATCGACAGGTCGATGGCGCGGACATGCTTGGTCAGCGCTCCCACCGACACGAAGTCGACACCGGTGGTGGCGATCTCACGCAGCGACTGGAGGCTGACGCCACCGGAGGCTTCAAGCTGGGCCGGTCGCGGACTGGCGCGGTTGACGGCCACGGCGCGCCGCATGTCTTCGAGGCTGAAATCGTCGAGCATGATGATGTCGGCGCCTGCCGACAACGCTTCATTCACCTGCTCCAGGTTTTCGGTTTCCACTTCCACGCGCAGACCGGGAAACTGGCGGCGCGCGTTGTTCACCGCGGCGCCGATCGAGCCAGCCGCCGCGATATGGTTTTCCTTGAGCAGGATTTGATCGTAGAGCCCGATGCGGTGATTGCTGCCGCCGCCGCAGGCCACGGCGTACTTCTGCGCGGTGCGCAGTCCAGGCAGCGTTTTGCGTGTGTCGAGCACGCGACAGTCTGTGCCGGTCATGGCATCGGCATGCGTGCGGGTGACGGTGGCGGTGCCGGAGAGCAGCTGCAGAAAATTCAGTGCCGTGCGTTCACCGGTGAGAATGGGGCGCGCCGGTCCATGAAGGGTGAACAGCAGCTGGTTGGCGGATACGGTGTCGCCATCATGGACATGCCAGGCGAGCGTGACCGCGGGATCGAGCTGGCGAAACGTTTCGTTGACCCAGGCGGTTCCGCAGATGACCGCCGGTTCGCGAGTGATGACGCGCGCGCGAAGCTGCTGTTCGGCGGGAATCAGTGCGGCTGTGACGTCACCGCTGCCGATGTCTTCGCTCAGTGCACGGGCGACCTGGT
>CAYFPW010000284.1:0-1850 GCA_964345055.1 uncultured Steroidobacteraceae bacterium
CGTTGTGTGTACAATCAAGCGGAATCTGCATGCACGTACATATTCTCGGCATCTGTGGCACTTTCATGGGCGGCATCGCGGCCATCGCGAGGCAGGCCGGCCATCGCGTGACCGGATCAGATCGCAACGTCTATCCGCCCATGAGCACTCAGCTCGAGGCGCTCGGCATCGAGCTGATCGAGGGTTATGACCCATCCCAGCTGTCGCCGCGACCGGACGAGGTGGTAGTCGGCAACGTCATGAGTCGCGGCATGCCGGTCATCGAGGCCTTGCTGGAGTCCGGCATTCCTTACACCTCCGGCCCCGAGTGGCTGGCGCGCAATGTGCTGCGCGAGCGCTGGGTGCTGGCGGTGGCCGGCACTCACGGCAAGACCACGACCACCAGCATGCTGGCCTGGATCCTGGAGGATGCAGGGCTATCGCCCGGCTTTCTGATCGGTGGTGTGCCCGTCGATTTTCCGGTCAGTGCCCGGCTCGGTGAACAGCCGTTCTTCGTGATTGAGGCGGACGAGTACGACACGGCTTTCTTCGACAAGCGGGCAAAGTTCGTGCACTACCGGCCGCGCACCGCGATCCTCAACAACCTCGAATTCGACCACGCCGATATCTATCCGGACCTTCCGGCCATTGAGCGCCAGTTTCATCATCTGGTGCGCACGGTCCCGGCCGGTGGTCGACTCATCGTGAATGCCAGCGATGAAAATTTGCAGCGTGTACTGCATTTGGGCTGCTGGAGCGGACGCGAAGGGTTCGCTGCAAGCGGCGCCGGCGGTGCCCTGTGGAGCGCGCAGCTGCCGGCAGGCGGCGATGGTTCTTCATTCACCGTGCTCGAGGCGGGTGTGGCGCGTGGCGAAGTGAGCTGGCCGATGCTCGGCGCGCACAACGTCGACAATGCGCTGGCGGCCATCGCCGCCGCCCGTCATGCCGGTGTGCCCGTCGAGCGCTCAATCGAAGCGCTCTGCCGTTTCGGCGGTGTCAGGCGCCGTATGGAGTTGCGCGGCACCGTCTGCGGCATCAGCGTCTATGACGACTTCGCTCATCATCCAACGGCTATCGCCACCACGCTCGATGGGCTGCGCCGACGTGTCGGCGCACAGCGCATCATTGCAGTGTTGGAGCCGCGTTCGAACACCATGCGCATGGGCGTGCATGCCGATGCGCTCGGTGAGTCTCTGACTGGTGCGGACGAGGCATGGGTCTACGCGCCCCCGGATCTCGGTTGGGATGCGCCGGCTGCCGTGAAGAAGCTGGGTGCGCGCGCCCATGTGGCCACGTCGCTGGATGCACTGCTGCAGGGCCTGCTCAGCACGCTGCGCGGCGGCGAGCATGTGCTGATCATGAGCAATGGCGGTTTCGGCGGCCTGCATGCACGGCTGCTGGAGGCGCTGCGGGCCGCCACCTCCTGAGCCCGCCGTGAGCGCCGCAACCGATATGGACGGCGAGACACAGGCACACTCACTGCCGCTATTTCCGCTGCGCACCGTCTTGTTCCCGGGTGGCTTGCTGCCGCTGCGCATCTTCGAGGCGCGTTACGTCGACATGATTGGGCGCTGTATGCGCGAGGGCATACCATTCGGTGTGCTCTGGCTGTGCGAGGGCGCTGAGGCAGGCGAGGCCGGCGAATCCAGTGCAGCAGCGCAGCTGGCCGATGTCGGCAGCAGCGCACGCATCGTCGATTTCGAGCGTCTGGAGGATGGGCTACTGGGCATTCTCTGCCGCGGCGAGCAGCGCTTCCGTCTGCTGCGGCGCTGGGTGCAGTCCGATGGTCTGCACATGGGCGAGGTGCAGTGGCTGGTCGATCCGCCACAGTCGCCGTTGCCGGAATCGCGCCGCGCACTGGGTGCCGTATT
>CAYFPW010000285.1:0-1840 GCA_964345055.1 uncultured Steroidobacteraceae bacterium
GTGGATGCTGTGGCGAACCTGGCGCAATACGCACGGTGGGCATGACCATCATCACCACCACCATCATCATGACCACGATCATGATCATCATCACCATCATCACGATCATGCCGGCCTCGATGATCATGCGCGCGAACACGCAGAGGCCATGCGACGCACACTTGAAGGCGGTCCCGTTACCAACACCCGTATTGCGCTGTTCGGCCTGACCGGCGGCCTCGTGCCCTGCCCGGCTTCGATCACGGTGTTGATGGTGTGCCTGCAGCTCAAGCAGGTGGCGCTGGGCAGTGCGTTGGTGCTGTGCTTTGGTATAGGGCTGGCACTGACGTTGGTGGCCAGCGGAGTCATCGCCGCACTCGGCGTGCGGCATGCGAGCCGCTACTTCGGCTCCGTAGGAGGTTTGAGTGCACGCGCACCGTATTTGTCAGGCGCGCTGATGCTGCTGGTCGGCGGCTACATGCTCACGCTGGCCCTACACGGACTGGGGGCGAACTGATTTCGATGAGTGACTAGCGTGACGATGACGACAATCATGAGCATCCGACTCGACGACTATCTTCCCAGCGTAACGGACTTCCCCCGGCCCGGTGTGGTGTTTCGCGACATCTCACCGCTCCTGGCGGATCCGGCTGCATTTGCCTACGCGGTCGAATCCATGGCTGCCGCCACAGCAGGCTGGCGCGTGGACCGGATCGCGGGGATCGAGTCACGTGGGCTCATCTTTGGTGCGGCGCTGGCGCTGCACATGGCGCGCCCACTGGTGCCGATGCGCAAGGCCGGCAAGCTGCCCCCGCCCACCGTGCGCGCCAGCTATGCACTGGAGTACGGGAGCGATGCGCTGGAGATGCAGCGCACCGCCATTGGTCGCGGGGAGAGCGTGCTGCTGGTTGATGATGTGATTGCCACCGGCGGCACGCTGCTCGCCGCAGCCGATCTGGTACGACAGCTGGGCGGTGTGGTCAGCGGTGTCGTGGCACTGTTATCTATCGATCCGCTCGGCGGAAAAGAACGCCTGCGCTCAGCGGGTATCGAATCGCGCGCCCTGCTGCCGGTCTGAGCGCGCGCGGCTGGCGCGCATGACCTCGGCCTTAGTGTGCCGTCGGGAACTTCGTGAACATTGCGGTCACGACCGCCTCAATGCGTCGCTCGGCCTCAGCACCGGTGAGCGTTGCCAGATCGGTTTCGACCGACGCATGCCACAGTGGCTCGCGCCCACCGCCCGGCCCCGGGGCCAGACGATAGAGATCCAGCGACACGCGATTCTCGCGGTAGTAATCCGGTGCGGCGTCCCAGAAGACCGAGCCCATGCCGCGGCCCCATGCACCCCAGCCTGTACCGATGCCAACGCTGACGCGCGGGCGGCCATCATCCGGAGCGGGCCGCGAGCCGAAGGCGTAATCCACTTCGCAGTCGCCGCGACCTTCTATCGCCAGAGTGATGCCGTGACTCTGCAATCGGCGCGCCACTGCATCGCGCAGCCGTTGATCATTGAGAGGATTGCTGAAGGGATCGGGCCGACCGCCTGGCGGATCTGGCCATGAAAAAGTCTTGCAGACGCTCACGTTGACCGAAGCGCTGGCATCGGAGCGCACATTGAGTGAGGCGCAGCCGGTGAATGCTGCCAGCAGGCCAAGACCGAGCATTGCCAGCGAAGTGCGTTTTGCGATACCGATCATGCTGTCCCCCTCCACTCAACCTACCGACCTTGACCCCGCCAGCCAGTGCGGCTGCAGGATCGGGTACTATTGTGAGGCATCTGCGACTGGCTGCCTACAAGCCCGCCATAGGTCACCGATTTTCTACACTGGACAGGAATCATACCGACATGAAATTCGTGAGT
>CAYFPW010000286.1:0-1819 GCA_964345055.1 uncultured Steroidobacteraceae bacterium
TGACCGACCCGTTTCATGACGTGGCTTTGTACTACAAGGCCCCGCTCTATTTGCTCCGCGGCGAGCTGATTGATCCGATGACTGATGAGAAGACCGAGGAACAGCGCGCCTGAAGCATTTCCCGCAGCACTCGACGCTGCATGCTCCGAGCGTTCACAGTCGGATCGATCCACCACCAGCCATCCGAATGCATGGCGCGGGCGGCGGCTTCGACCCGCTGTACTACCTCGGAGAACTCTGCGTCAGTGCAGTTGAGCGTGAAAATCAGTCGGCCGGATCCAACCCAGCTCAGGGCGAGCCCCTGGGCACGCAGGTAGTACTGCAACATCCAGTGATAGCGGGACGGTTGAGTAAAGTAAAGCGCCCAGACAGTGGACAGGTTAGCCACTCGAACGGGGGCACCGGTCTTCATGAGTTGCTGATTGAGGAACTCCGCCCGCCCGCTCCACTTCTGGTCGAGGTCACGGTAGAGAGCGCGCAGCGGCTCGGTTTCCAAGGCGCGGAGAAACTCATTCATCGCACCCATGACATAGGGGTGCGAATTGAAGGTTCCCCGCGCAAAGCAGATGTCTCCCGGCCTATCGGGGTTGAAACGTCGCATCCAGCGGCTACGACCCGCCACCAGGCCAATCGGCAGTCCGCCAGCCACCGTTTTACCGTAAGTCACCAGATCGGCTTTGACTCCGAAGTACTCCTGAGCCCCTCCCGGAGCGAGTCGGAATCCCAGGAACACCTCGTCGAGAATCAATGCAATTCCTCGCTGATCACAAATCTGCCGCAAACGCTGCAACCAAGCGGCATAGGCTTCGCGATCAAAGCTGTAGCTGCCACGTGCAGCAATCAGCGCGGAATCGGCCGGTGCGCCGCGATTGGGATGAAGTCCCTGCAAGGGATTGACCAGCACGCAGGCAATATCTCTACGATGTCGCAACACCCGCAATGCGGACTCACTCATGTCATGCAGCGTGAGCGTGTCACGCGCGATGAGGGGATTGCCGGTGCCGGGCTGCACATCACCCCACCAGCCATGATAGGCGCCGCAAAACCGCACGGCATAACGACGGCGCGTGTGGTAGCGCGCCAGTCTGACCGCTTGCATCACCGCTTCAGTGCCCGACATGTGAAACGAGATCTCGTCCATGCCGGAAATGGCACGCAGCCGGCGAACATTGTCGATCACCACAGGATGGAGCGCGCCCAGCACCGGTCCGACCTCGCGTACCGCTGCCGAACCGCGCTCAATGCAGCCTTTGTAGAAGTCGTTCCCAAAGACGTTGACGCCATACGAGCCGGTCAGATCGAATGCCTGATTGCCGTCTGTGTCGCGAACCGTCATACCGGAAGTACTGGTGACAAATGCATCGCCTCCCAGGGTCTCGCGAACGCGCTGGCTAAACTGGAACGGCACGCGGTAACGCGCCGTGAATTGCAAATCCGACAGCCCTTCGGTGGCTTCGGCCGTCAGTTCCCGACCAAGCCGATGACGGGTGCGGAGCAGCTCTCCGAGGGCTTCAAAGGCGTTCCTGCGCTGTTGAGCAACAGGCACGGGGGCGCCGTCGACACTAAAGAAGACTTCGTCATCGTAGGCATAGTACGGGAGCAGGCGTGCCAGTCGCCTGGACCAGCGCGGATGCCCCTCAAGCGAGGGATGTTTGGCAAAGGACAATTCAGCCCTTCTCCACAGACGACGTCCGATCCAGAATGCGGCCGCAGCAGCGGCCAACGAGGCTATCCATGTGTTCATACCCTGCATTTTGTTGTCAGCACCATGACAGAGCGATGACGCAATGAAAATGCTCAGATCTTTGCTGCAGCGGGT
>CAYFPW010000287.1:0-1819 GCA_964345055.1 uncultured Steroidobacteraceae bacterium
CTGGACTGCGCCGGGAGCTTTCGTTCGGAGGCGTTGGGCAGCGCCCTGTTCGAGGCGGTGCTCAGCGACGATCCGACCGGCCTCGTCGGCCTGCCGCTGATCCGCCTGTCTTCGAGCCTGCGCGCGCTGGGCTACGCCCTGCCCTGACCGGCCGACTGGCGGCGAAGGCATCGAGAGCCGCGCGCAGATCGTCCGGGAGCGGCGCGCTGAAGCTGTGCCCACCACCCCGCGGCCATTCGAATGAACAGCTGTGGGCATGCAGGAACAGTCGCCGCAGTCCCAGCGTCTTGAATTCCTGATTGGCGGCATCGTCGCCGTATTTTTCGTCGCCTGCCACAGGGTGGCCGCAATAAGCGGCGTGCACGCGGATCTGATGCGTGCGACCGCTGTGCAACGTGGCCTCGAGCAGAGAGGCGCGCGCGCCGAACTGCTGCACCAGACGAAACTCGGTGTGAGCCTCTTTGCCCTGGGCATCGACACGCACGGTGCGTTCACCGCCCACGCGCGTATCCGTGCGCAGCGCCGCCCGCACATGTTTGTGGCCCAGCTCCCAGCGACCGCACACCAGCACCAGATACTGCTTGTGCACCTGGTTCTCGCGCAGGAGCGCGTGCAGTTCGCGCAAGGCCGAGGCCTTGCGGGCCACTAGCAGGCAGCCACTGGTGTCGCGATCCAGGCGGTGCGCCAGCTCCAGGGTCTCGCCGGGACGGCTCGCACGCAGCGCCTCGATCACGCCGAAACTCAGCCCGCTGCCACCGTGTACGGCCACGCCGGAGGGCTTGTTCAGCACCAGCAGACGGTCGTCCTCGTAGAGGATCGCGCCCTCCAACTGCTCGATGAGGGCGCGCGGTACACGCGGACCGGCCGCCCGCACCTCGCCTTCGGTACCGGTGGTGATACTGGCCTCCGTGGCCTCCAGCCGAACGGGCGGCACACGCACGACGTCGCCGGCCTGAAGCCGCTGTTCGGGGCTGGAACGCTTGCCGTTCACCCGGACCTCGCCCTTGCGGATCAGGCGGAAGATCCGGGTCCGCGGCACCTCGGGCAGCAGGGCGCTCAGGATCCGGTCCAGACGCTGTCCGGCCTGCTCATCGCTGACCGGAATCTGCTGTGCCTGAGACCTGTTTCCCGGCTCTGGGGGTGTGGGCGGTTGGTAAACCATTGAATTAACGTATGTCAAACCCTATAATCCGGCAGTCCCGACCTAGGCCGGCGCCAAGGCGCTCGCAGCTCAAGGCGGGCACAAGATCGCGGCAGAACGCCGCATGTTAGTTGGTTCTCGGTGACGAGACCATCGCGCAAGAGTCGGCCGACCTGTCTGTCGCATCCTCTACCTGGCTCCAGCAATAAGACCAGAGCCATCAGGACGCACCCGGTCAGTGGACCCTCAAGGATTCCGGCGCGCCCGCCTTCGCTGTTGTGAGCAACTGCAAAGCGCGCGGCGACAATGCAAAAAGTGATGCTATCAAAGCACTTGCTTCCGCGCCGCCCAATAATCTCTGGGATTCCCGACCCGTCGTCGGCCCTGCTTGCCCAATCGGTAGGGTCCAATGAAAAGAATGCTTGTCAATGCAACTCAGCAGGAAGAGTTGCGTGTCGCTCTGGTTGATGGTCAGAAACTATTCGACCTCAGCATCGAAATCCCCTCGCGGGAACAGAAGAAGTCCAACATCTACAAGGCGCGCATCTCACGCGTCGAACAGTCGCTCGAAGCCTGCTTCGTTGATTACGGCGCGCAGCGCCACGGCTTCCTGCCGCTGAAGGAAATCTCCAAGGAATATTTCCGCCCCGGCAGCGGCAGCAATCGCGGCATCCGTGA
>CAYFPW010000288.1:0-1815 GCA_964345055.1 uncultured Steroidobacteraceae bacterium
CCTTCGACGCTTTCCAGCAGAAAACGCGGCCGCAATGACGCGAGCTTGGCGAAGGCCGAGACCGGCGTATCCAAATCACCTGCAATGTCGAATGGCGGTTTCATGCATGCACAAAAAAACCCATCCCGGTTGTTGTCCGGAGATGGGTCTGGTTCTGGTTGTTCGGAACTTTGCTAAGTGTAAACAGGCCCAGCGCCCACTCCGGTCAGGAGCGACGCCACCACCCGCACTGCGCGGCAGAAAGGGCTTTTACGGACATTGAGTGAGTATGGCCAGTGCGCGCCCGAGGCGTCAAGTTCGACCCCACGACGGCGTCGCACCGGTCAGCCGCGGGAGCGACTCCTGGAATCGCAACAGGCGCCCGGCGTTAGCCAGAACCAGCAATGTGCTCAGGTTGTGCAGGATCGCGGCAATCATCGCGCCGGCGACACCGAGCAAGCCAAAGGCCGCGGCGGCCACAATGGCCAACGTCCAGCCCAGTCCGATGACCACGTTCACATTGAGCACCTGGCGACAGCGACGGCTCAGCCGAATGCAGGTTCCCAGTCGCCGCAGATCACTGCCGATCAGCACGATATCCGCCGACGCCAGCGCGATGTCCGAGCCACCCTTGCCCATGGCCACACCGACGACGCCAGCCTTGAGCGCCAGCGAATCATTGACGCCGTCGCCGACCACCATGGGGCGGAACCCCTGCTGCGCCTCATGGGTGACGCAGTGGAGTTTGTCCTCGGGGAAGGCCTGCGCGCGGACATTGTTGATGCCGACTTCCGTCGCTAGGGACTCGGCGACGCTGCGCCGATCGCCGGTCAGCAGCACCTGCCGGTTGAGCCCCAGCGTGCGCAGCTCTGCCAGCGCGGTCGCAGCCTCGGGGCGCAGCGTGTCCGACAGCAGCAGCCAGGCGAGGAATCGTCCATCGAGTGCAATACCGGCAATCGGGCCGTCGTGAGTGGGCGGCGTGGGCGCCACAACGCCCATCGATTCGAACAGTTCCGGACGCCCCAGAGCCAGTTCGCCCTCTGCGCTGCGACCGATGACACCCATGCCGTGGCGCTCGCGCACGTCGGTCAGTGCGAGGTGCTGGTCACTCCCCACAAGCGTCGCCAGCGCGCGGCTGACCGGATGGCTGCTCGCCGCACCCAAACTGGATGCCAGCCGCAGTACGACGTCGCGATCGATCCCGGGCTGCACGCGGATCTCGCGCAGGTGCAGGCGGCCGTAAGTCAGCGTGCCGGTCTTATCCACCACCAGCGAAGAGGTGTCGGCCAACTCTTCGAGAAAGGCCGAACCGCGGATCAGAATGCCGTGACGCGCCGCGACGGCGATACCGGCGATGGCCGTAGCCGGCGCCGCCAGCGCCAGAGCGCAGGGACAGGCCGCCACCAGCACCGCCAACATGGCCTGTGCGCTGTTGCTGATGAACCAGGTGACGGCCGCGATCAGCAGCACCAGCACCAGGTATTCACCGGCGTAACGCTCGAGGAGTCGTGTGATCGGCGGCTTGGAGCGCTCGGCACTCTGCATGAGGCTGATCACTTTGCCCAGCGTTGACTCCTGACCGGTACGTGTCACTTCGATGCGCAGCAATCCATCGAGGCTGATCGCACCACCGAACACTTCCATGCCCATGCTGGCATCGACGGGCACCGATTCACCGGTAATGGGCGCGGTATCGAGGCTGGCCTGCCCTTCATAGACGCGGCCGTCAGCGGGCACGCGATCACCGGCACGCACCTCGACGCGATCGCCGGGGCGCAGCGCTGCATTGTCCACTTCAGTGATCTGACCATCGCTGCCGATGAGCCGCGCGCGGCT
>CAYFPW010000289.1:0-310 GCA_964345055.1 uncultured Steroidobacteraceae bacterium
CTCCAGCCGCGGCTGGAGAATCCGCGTGGACGTCGCGCGCTGCGGTTGCTGGAGCAATCACGATTCCGTGCGGCCTACGATTTGTTCCTGCTGCGGGCGCAGGTTGGCATGGCTTCTCCGGAGGTGGCGCGCTGGTGGACGGACCTTCAGGCTGCCTCCCCTGAGCAGCGCGATGCACTCGCTAGCCGTCTTGGCAGTGGGGGCGGTAGCCGGAATGCGGCGGATGAATCCGATGTGATCCGCGCGGGTGGCGATGATGCGGGTGCTGCGCCCGCAGCAGGAACAAATCGTAGGCCACACGGAATCGTGA
>CAYFPW010000289.1:320-1792 GCA_964345055.1 uncultured Steroidobacteraceae bacterium
CCCCTGAACAGCGCGATGCACTCGCCAGCCGTCTTGGCAGAGGGGGTGGTGGTCTCGATGCAGCGGATGAATCCGATGCACTTGGTGCCGGTGGCGATTCCGCGGGCACCGGGCCCGATGGCCGACGTCGGCGCCGTCGGCGCGGTGGTCGTGGGCGTCGGCGCGGTGGTGCCGGAGCGCGAGTCGACTGATGCACTGGCGGCCGGCCTATGTGGGGCTGGGGAGCAATCTCGACGAGCCTTTGCGTCAGGTGCGCAATGCGCTTGAGGCGTTGCTCGCTTCTCCCTGGGTGTGTTCACTGCAGGCCTCAAGCCTGTACGGCTCAGCCCCGCTGGGTGGGGCGGTCCAACCTGATTACTGCAACGCCGTCGCTGCGTTCCTCACGCAATTGTCGCCTGAGGCATTGCTGGCTGAACTGCGCGGGCTGGAAGCGACACTGGGCCGGGCACCGGCCAGGGTTCGCTGGGCGTCGCGGCGGATTGATCTGGACCTGCTGTGTCTGGCCGATGAACGTCGCGCTTCGCCGGAGCTGATGTTGCCGCATCCCGGTATCGTGCAACGTCATTTCGTTCTGTATCCTTTGATGGAGTTGGCCCCCGATCTGTGGCTGCCGGGGATGGGGCGGGTGGCCACGTTGGCGCGGGCTTTACCCCGCGAGGGGCTCTGGCCACTGGGGGCAAGCGCATGACGACGAGCGACGATCAGGCTTCTGCCGCTGCGGCCCATCCGCACCGTTTCATCGTGCTTGAGGGCCCGATCGGCGTTGGCAAGACCAGCCTGGCGCAAAAACTTGCAGCGCACCTTAATGCCGAGCTGGTACTTGAAGAGGCCGACAAGAATCCGTTTCTTGATCGCTTCTACCGCAACCCGGGCGCCGGGGCTCTGCCCGCACAGCTCTTTTTTCTGTTTCAGCGCGCGCAGCAACTGTCCAGTCTGCGGCAGGATGATCTTTTCGCGCCCTTGCGCGTCGCTGATTACCTCATGGACAAGGACCGGCTGTTCGCCCGGATCACGCTCGAGCCTGAGGAGTTCAAGCTCTACGATCAGGTGCACTCGCGGCTTGCAATCGATGTGCCGCAGCCGGATCTGGTGGTCTACCTGCAGGCTCCAGTCGACGTGCTGCTGGAACGCATTGCCCGGCGCGGCATCCGCTATGAGCAATTCATCGATCGCGCCTATCTGGAGCGTCTCAATGATGCCTATGCGCGCTTCTTTCATGAGTACGACCGCGCACCGTTGCTGATGGTCAATGCGGCAGCCATCGATCCGCTGAGCAACGAAGCGGACTTCGCCGAGCTGCTCAGCTCCATCCAGCGCATGCGGCGCGGCCGGCTGTACTTCAACCCGCTGCGGCACCCGGTTATCTGAACCGGCGGTTGCGTGGCAGCGTGGGCTGGTTCATTCTGGCCGCATGTACACGCAGTTGCAGAATCGTGATGTCGATCGTCCGCCGGTGACTCTGGCCACCCTGG
>CAYFPW010000290.1:0-1791 GCA_964345055.1 uncultured Steroidobacteraceae bacterium
CCTGGTCCGAGCGCAACCGCTGGGCAATCTGCCCATCGACGCTGATCGTCGCCAATACGCCCGCCGCGCCATTGCGACCGGCATAGATAAGCGAAAGACCGTTGGGCGCAAAGTCGGGGGATTCGTCCAGCGGTCCGCGGGTCAACGTGCGCACCGTGCTACTGCCCATGCCGCCCAGATCCTGCACGGCAACCCGGTAGCCGGAGCCATCGCGCGTGACAAATGCCAGCGACTTGCCATCCGGGGAGATGCGCGGCCGGGCGTTATAACTGCTGCCGAAAGTCAGACGCTTGGCCGGCGCACTGGCAGCCGCTGCGGCCACATAGATCTGTGGGCCACCGGAGCGGTCAGAGGTGAAGTACAACTGCTGTCCGTCGCGGCTCCAGACTGGCTCGGTGTCGATCGCCGGATCAGTGGTGACGCGCGTCAGCGCCTGGGTGGCGAGGTCCAGAATGTAGATATCGAGGTTTCCGCCAGAACCGGACAGCGTGAGTGCAAGCCGCTTGCCGTCAGGCGAAAAGGCTGGCGCCCCGTTGATGCCAACGCGTGCTGACACGCGCCGCCGCTCGCCAGAGGACAGCCGCTGGATGTAAATGGCGGAAGTGCTGCTCTCGAAGGACACATAGGCCAGCCACTGCCCGTCCGACGACCACGCCGGCGACATGATCGGCAGGCGACTGGCGAGCACCACCTTCGGACTCTCACCGTCGGAGTCGGCGACAATGAGCTGGTAACGCTGGTTGGGCGGTTGTCCATCGACCGCGACGTAGGCGATCCGGGTCGCGAACGCACCGCGTGTGCCGATGATCTTCTCGTAAACAAAATCGCTGACCCGATGGGCAGAATTGCGCAGCGAATCGGCGTTGGCCAGCACACGCACCGTGCCCAAGCTCTGGCCGCTAAAGGTGTTGAACAGCTCGCACTCCACCGCCAGCGTCCCGCCTTGCGCCGCAGCCTCGGCAGACGACAGCGGCAGCACGCGGCCGATCAACACGTAGTCATTCCCGGCTGCACGCCAGGCCGCAGATTGCACCTGCGAGGACTGCGTGGGCTGCGACAACATGGCAGTGCGCGCCATGGTTCGGAACCGCCCGCTCCCGTCCAGATCGTGCTGGACCACGGCAGCCACATCCAGACCGCCATCGGCTGGTACGGCCCGCGCAAAAGGGACCACCGCAATCGGAATCGGATCGGTCACGCCCTGCGTGATGTCGATGGAAAGCTCCGCGCGGACGGCCATCGAGGCGGTCAACGCCATCAGGCCGGCGAACACCCAGCGCAGAAGTCGTTTGCTATCAATCATTCGGACGGAAATTAAACAACAGATCGCGCTCAAACAAGTCAGGATTTTCAGGCATCGGCAATGGCGAGGCTCTGTAGACCGCCGCCTCGATCGACTCGCGGACTGCTGCATCGCCATTGCATCGCTCGATCTTGACGGCCGTCACCGCGCCGCCGGGCACCTGCGTCACGCGCACCTCACAGTCCAGTCCCGCCCGGGCGCTCGGCGGCCGGATCCATGCACCTTCGATGCGGGCGCGGATCAGCGCCTTGTACTGTGCTGCCTGAGAACCGGAGCGGGCGGCGGTCAGGCGCTCTTCTGCCGCCATACGAGTCCGCGGCGCTCATCGGCGGCCTTCCTGGCATCCGCAGCCTTCTTTTCCCGGGCCAGACGCGCCTGCTCCGCAGCTTCAGCGGCGGCTGAGTCCGGCTGAGGTTCCGGAGGCGCCTCTTCAGCGGGTGCCGGCTGAGATGGCAATTCGGTCACCACCGCAGCCTCGATGGCTAACT
>CAYFPW010000291.1:0-1777 GCA_964345055.1 uncultured Steroidobacteraceae bacterium
CGTGTGTCAGGTAGGTGAACTACGTACACCAACCTCTCACCAAAACGGTGCGCACCCAGCACATCATGGGGCATGTGATGGTTTGCAGCAGCGAGACGCTGCAATTCTTTCCGCAACGATTCATCGTTCGGCAGCATTCGAAGTACTATACTCAAGTCGTCTGCACAGGAGCCTGAAACTTCAGATGCGCAGGGTGCCGTCACGCTCTTCTTCGGGTCGCTATGTCAGCCGACTGACCGGCGGTGCCATGGCCATGGTGATGGCGGGCGGACGCGGCGAAAGACTGCGCGACCTGACCTTGGCGCGCTGCAAACCGGCGACGCCGTTCGGCGGCAAGTTCCGCATCATCGACTTCGTGCTTTCCAATTGCGTGAACTCCGGCATCCGCCAGATCTTCGTCATGACCCAGTACAAAGGTCAGTCGCTGATCCAGCATGTGCACCGCGGCTGGAGTTATCTGCGCGGTGAATTCGGCGAGTTCATCGAGGTGGTGCCGGCGCAGCAGCAGACCGGGCCGCACTGGTATCGCGGTACCGCAGACTGCGTCTACCAAAATCTCGAGCTGATACGCGCGCATCGCCCGAAGTATGTGCTGGTGCTGGCCGGCGATCACATCTACAAGATGGATTACGGTCCGATGATCGCCTATCACGTGGAGAAGGGGGCGGACATCACGGTCGGCGTGGTCGAAGTGCCGGTGCCCACAGCCACTGAGTTTGGTGTGTTGTCCGTTACCGAATGGAACCGCGTCACGCAGTTCGACGAGAAGCCCGCGAACCCGCAGCCCATCCCGGGGCGACCGGATACGGCGCTCGCTTCAATGGGCATCTATGTCTTCAATGCCCAGTTGCTGGAGAAGCTCCTGGTGGAAGATGCGCAGAATGAGCAGTCGGCGCACGATTTCGGTCGCAATATTCTGCCGCCGGCCATCGAGGCGTTGCAGGTCTTTGCTTACCCCTTTACCGACGTCAAGACGCGCGCGCAGAACTACTGGCGCGATGTCGGTACCGTTGATGCGTTCTACGAAGCGAATCTCGAGCTGATCCACGTGGCGCCGGAATTGAATCTGTACGACGAGGAATGGCCAATCTGGACTTATCAGTCTCAGCAACCGCCGGCCAAGTTCGTGCTGGATGAGCCAGGACGCTCCGGTTCGGCCGTCAATTCCATGGTCTCAGGCGGCTGCATCATCTCCGGTGCGCACATTGATCAGTCGCTGCTTTTCTCCAATGTCCGTGTCGAAGAGCGCTCCACCATCTCGCGCTCGCTGCTGATGCCTCAGGTCAAGGTCGGTGCGAACTGCTCGATACGCAATGCCATCCTCGACGAGGGTTGCGAGGTGCCCGAGGGAACGCAGATCGGCTATGACCGGCAGCTCGACGAACAGCGCTTCCACGTCACGCCGAAGGGCGTGGTGCTGGTGACACCGGCGATGCTGCAGCGGCTGGCGAGCGGCGCCGGCTGACACCACGGGATGCGCGGCGATAAACGTCTGCCAGTGGTGCTGCTGTGGCACATGCACCAGCCCGATTATCGTGATGCACTGAGTGGCGAGTACCGTCTGCCTTGGACGCTGTTGCATGCGATCAAGGACTACACCGACATGGCGGCGCATCTGGAGGACAACCCGGCCGCGCGTGCCGTCGTCAATTTCACGCCGGTGCTCATCGAGCAGTTGCAGGACCTAGCCGCTGCGGTACGTGGCCACCTGCAGGGCGGCACTCCGCTCCCTGACCCTGTGCTGGCAGTACTGGCCGATGCCCCGCTGCCACAGGAG
>CAYFPW010000292.1:0-1772 GCA_964345055.1 uncultured Steroidobacteraceae bacterium
CTGGTCGGATGAGACCATCGGCAACGATGACCGCCTGCACGGCAAGGTCGTCGAGAACGACATCAATAAGCGTCCCTCGACCATCTTCTCGGTCTGGACTGTTGTCTACAACGACAACAACAGCCATGGCATGCACGTGGTCAGTGGTGCTCCGGCTGCTCCGGCTGGAATGGGTGGCGATGCCGCTGGCATGGGTGGCGGTGGCATGGCGCCGGCCGCAGCTCCGGCGGGCAACGCTCCGGCCAAGTCCGATGACACCATCATCGTCTGCACGCCGAAGAGCGTGATGCAGGAGATGGGTTCTCCGTATCCGATTCAGTTCATCGATCAGATTGCGAAGAGCAAGAAGATCATCCTGAAGGTCGAGGAAAACGACACGCTGCGTGAGATCAACATGACCGAGACCCACAAGGCTGTGGGCGCACCCACCCTGGTGGGCTATTCCACCGGCGTGCTGGACCCGAGCAAGAAGAAGCTCACGGTCACGACCTCGAACGTGGTCGGCTCGCCCGAGATCGTCTACACGGAGACCTTCGAGCTGTCTAACGATCGCAACCGCTTGGACTACACCATGAAGGCGAGCAACACCCAGACCGTCATGGGTCGCTACTGGCAGTACCAGCCGGGTGCCTTCGTTGGACCGTACGGCTGCACTAACGCTAAGAAATAACGGATCGCGACTTCAATCAGTCGCGGTTTGTGTTTGATCTGTATTGGCCGGGGTACCGCAAGGTGCCCCGGCCATTTACCCGTAGTCGGTACATGCCTGCGTTGTGCGGCGGGATGTTGACCGCTTATTTGGTTAATTAGGAGAACTCAATATGACCAAGTCTTTCTTCAAGCCGGTGGCTGCAGTCTCTGCGGTGCTGGCGTGCGCCTCGATCGGGCTGATCGCTCAGGCGGCGACTGCTCCGGCTGATAGCTCGGCCCTGAAGACCACCGGCATCTACATCACCTACGACGGTCGCAAGGGCGTCGTGCAGGATGGTGGCAAGGCGGCCGACTGGCTGGTTGCAGCGGGTCAGGGGGACACCGTTGCGGCCTACAATCTGGGCGTGCGCGCTGATATCGGCGATGGCATTCCGGCGGACAAGGCGGAAGCCGCCAAGTGGTATCGTCAGGCTGCCGACAAGGGCCATGACTACGCCCAGTCGAACCTCGGCATTCTGTATGACAAGGGTCAGGGCGTGGCCAAGGATTCGGTCGAGGCTGTGAAGCTGTATCGCCTGGCTGCTGAGGCGGGCGTGGCTCCGGCGCAGACCAACCTCGGTGCGCACTACGGCAACGGTGATGGCATTGCTCGCGATGACGTGCAGGCCTACCTCTGGCTCAGCCTAGCGACCGCTCAGGGTAACGTGACGGCCTCGCGTGGCTTGGAGACCGTGACCAAGCGTCTTTCCCCGGCTCAGTTGGCCGAAGGCAAGAAGCTGGTTGCCGAGTGGAAGCCGAAGTCAGCAGCGGCCGCTGCACCTGCCTCAGCTCCCGCTGCGCCTGCAGCCGATGCTGAAGGTGGCATGGGCGGCGGTGATGCCGGCATGGGCGGCGGCGCTCCCTGAACCAAGTCCTTTCCGATCGGGGCCCGGCCTTCATGGCCGGGCCTCTCTGGGGTGACTTCCTCGACCCCTGTTGCAGTGTCGAATTCGTTCTGATCGCCTGCAAAGTTTTCTGAACAACTCTCCGTTTGCATCACTCTTGGCGTATCGTCCTCTGAGATCAATCCAGCGGAGATAGGCATGTCGCGCATTCCAGCAGCCTTGCGCCGATGGCCGCGT
>CAYFPW010000293.1:0-1760 GCA_964345055.1 uncultured Steroidobacteraceae bacterium
CTGGCGCTCGAATGCATGCCACTCGAGGATCCTGCACTGACAGCTTGAGTGGGCCCCGGTTGATCGCGGGGCCCTCGATCTTGCGGTGCGCTATCAGCGGCCGCGGTAGGTGATGCGACCCTTGCTCAAGTCATACGGCGTCATTTCGACGGTGACCTGATCGCCGGTGAGGATGCGAATGTAGTTCTTGCGCATCTTTCCGGAGATATGCGCGGTGACGACGTGGCCGTTCTGCAGTTTCACGCGGAACGTGGTGTTGGGCAGGGTCTCAATGACCTCGCCTTCCATCTGAATGTTGTCTTCTTTTGCCATGCCTGCCACTGTGACCCCAACGGGCGGCGAATTCTGCATAAATGCCGCGCCTAAAGCAATCTACCGTCCCCAATGGCTACAAATAACCCGGATCGTCGTCGTCCCCTCAGGCTCCGGCTGTGCCGCTAGCGGGTTCTGCCGGTATCCGCTGCTGCAGTTCGCCGAGGAAGTCGGCGCGTGACAGAGGCTCGCTGCCCAGAGTCCGCAGATGCGGGGTCGCAAACTGGCAGTCGAGCAGTTCCACCGTGCCTTGGCGACGAGTTCGGCACAGGTACTCGAGGGCGAACTTCGAACCGTTGGTCGCGGCACTGAACATGGACTCCCCAAAGAACACGCCGCCCAGCTGGACCCCATACAGCCCGCCGATGAGTTTGCCGGCGCGCCAGACCTCGATGCTATGTGCGATGCCCGCAGCATGTAGGACGCAGTAGGCCTCCCGCATTTCGGGCGTGATCCAGATGCCGTTCGCCGCGCTGCGCGGGGCGGCGCAGCGGTCGATCACCTGCTCGAAGTGCCGATCTTCTAGCACTGTGAAATCCGGCTCGGCTGTCGCCTGGCGCAGTGCACGGGCCAGCGAGCGTGAGACGTGAAATTTCTGCGGCCAGATCACTTCGCGCGGATCCGGTGACCACCACAGGATGTGCTGACCCGGCGAATACCAGGGAAAGATGCCGCGCCGGTAGGCGGCCAACAGCCGCGTCACTGACAGATCGCCGCCGGCGGCCAGCAAGCCCGCAGGTTCAAGCAGCGCCTGACTTGCGGGCGGAAAGGCGTCCGGCGGGTCGTCGGGATGGAGCCAGGTCACGCGCCTGGCGCGACCGACACTCATGATTTTTCTGCCGGTCCAGCGCTGCGGAAGGGCAGATGAATGGCTGCCTCCGCCGCGTAATTGCGCACCGCCGCCTGCTCGCGTCGCAGGTAGGCGGCAATCGCGCCACGCATCGCCGGGTCGGCGATCCAGTGTGCCGACCATGTCAGTGCCGGCTCGAAGCCGCGTGCCAGCTTGTGCTCGCCCTGGGTGCCCGGTTCGAAGCGCTGCAGGCCAAGCTCGATGCACAGCTCGATCCCCTGGTAGTAACAGGCTTCGAAATGCAGGCTGTGATAGGCGCCATTGGCGCCCCAGTAGCGGCCGTAGAGCGTATCGCTGGAGCGGAAGAACACCGCTGCCGCAACGGGCTGAGAGCCTCGCATGGCCAGCTTTACGATCATCCGTTCGCGTAGGCCCGTGGCCATTTCATGCAGGCACTCGAGATTCAGGTAGGGCAGGTGACCGTGCGCCGCAAAAGTGTTGGCGTGGAATTCGTAAACAGCAGCCAGTTGTGACTGATCCAGTTCGTGGCCGTGCAGGGTTTCGAAGTGAATCTCCTGTTCGACGACACGACGGCGCTCACGGCGAGTTTTCTTGCGCTTGTCTGCCGCGAAGGTCGCAAGGAAGTCCTCAAAATTGG
>CAYFPW010000294.1:0-1750 GCA_964345055.1 uncultured Steroidobacteraceae bacterium
GCAGTACGACGGGCATCCTCGTTCGGCTCGGTGAATTGTATCGCTTCGATCTAGAATAGCGGATGGCCAAGGAACAGACCGCTCCACGACTGATTGCCGAGAATCGCCGGGCACGGCACGACTATTTCATCGAAGAGCGCCTCGAGGCCGGCCTTGCGCTGGAGGGCTGGGAGGTGAAGGCGCTGCGCGCCGGTCGCGGCCAGTTGTCCGAAGCTTACGTTTTCCTCCGCAACAATGAAGCCTTTCTCACCGGCGCCCATATTTCGCCGCTGAAGACCACTTCCACCCATAAGCCGGCGGATCCAGTCCGCACCCGCAAACTGCTGCTGCACCGGAACCAGTTGGACCATCTGGTCGGCGCCGTCGAGCGACGCGGCTACACGATCGTGCCGACAGAGATGTATTGGAAGAATGGTCGAGCCAAACTCCAGATCGGTCTGGCCAAAGGTAAGCAGCAGCATGACAAGCGGGCGACGGACAAGGACCGCGACTGGCAGCGTCAGAAAGCACGGCTGTTACGCCGCCAGTGATCCTTTTCACCTGCGACTGACTGAACCTGGCGGGGATAAACACCTCAGTCAGGCCGGCTCACTTGGCGGAACCTCACACTCTTCCGGCTATACTCGCCCCCTCCCTTGGGAAGGTCCGTCATGAACAATAACCATCAGCCCAGTCAGCCGAATTTCCTGGTCCGCTTTTTCAAATCTGCGGCGGTCATTGAACCGCAGGAGCTGCGGGCGGTCGTGCTGTCAGTGCTGTTTTTCGTTTTCCTGTTCGGCAGCTACTCGGTTATCAAGCCGGTTCGCGACGCCATGGGCACGGTCTATGGCGTTGATCGCCTGCAGGAGCTGTTCACCGGAACATTCTTCGCCAGCCTGCTGTTCGCCCCGATCTACTCCTGGTTTGCCGCCCGCATTCGGCTTTCCAGTTTCCTTCCCTGGGTCTACGGCTTCATCGCGCTGACGATTCTTGGCTTCTACTGGCTGTTCACCGGTCTGGGTGAAGACCGGGACCGCTGGGTGGCTGCGGCCTTCTACATCTGGGTCAGCACCTTCAACATCCTGATCATTTCAGTGTTCTGGTCGTTCATGTCCGATATCTTCTCGCGCACACAAGCGAAGCGGCTGTTTGGCTTCATCGCGGCAGGTGGCAGCATCGGCGGCGTAATCGGTCCACTGATCGCCACGGCTTTTGTGAAAACCGTGGGCAACAACGGACTGATGCTGATAGCCGCGTCGGGCTTTGCGGTCACGGCATTGCTGGTGCGCCTGCTCGCCAGCGAAAAACCGCGTCTGATGGCAGCCATGGGTGGCGAGGCACAGAGCACGACGCTCGATCACCGACTGGGAGGCAGCGCAATCGACGGCTTCCGCCTGCTGTTCCGCTCACCCTACCTTCTTCTGCTCGCTGGCTTCCTACTGCTGATGACCTGGATCTCCACCATCGTCTACTTCCAGCTTGGCGATCTGATCAAGAATGCATTTGCCAGTCGTGACGCCCGAACACAGGCTTACGCAAACATCGACCTGGCGGTGAACTGCGGCGCCGTGCTTCTGCAGCTGTTCGGCACCGGGCGGATCATCAAGCGATTTGGTGTTGGGGTCGGACTGTTGCTCAACCCCATTCTGATGGTCATCGCCTTCCTCGCGGTAGTGTTATCTCCGGTGCTGCTGGTACTCGGCGGTATTCAGATCGTACGGCGCATTGCTGAATATGCGGTCGCAAAGCCGACGCGCGAGATGCTGTTCAC
>CAYFPW010000295.1:0-1734 GCA_964345055.1 uncultured Steroidobacteraceae bacterium
TGCATCACGAAGTGGCCTTCGCGGAAGTCCGGCATGAACGTGCCGCCAAGGAAGGGCAGTGTCGCCAGTGCAGCGACGATCAACAGGATTAGGGTCGCAGTCACCAGGCGCAAGTGGGCCGCAACGCCGTTGATGGCCCGTCCCTGCCAGGCTTTGAGGCGTATCAGCCACCCTGTGTCGCCGTGGCCCGCGTCCTGCCTCAGCAGCAGCGCGCACAGTGCCGGCGTCGCGGTCATGGCCACCGCCAGCGAGGCGAGCACAGCAATGATGAAGGCCAGTGCCAGTGGGCCAACAAAATGCCCCTGCACGCTGGAAGTGAAAAGCTGCGGTAGGAACACTGCGATGACGACCAGCGTGGCATAGATCACCGGCCCGCGCACTTCCAGCGCCGCGTCCCGAATCACCTGGAAGCGTGGCAGCGGTGTTCGCAGCTGTGCGTTGGCACGAAGCCGACGCATGATGTTCTCGATGTCGATGATAGCGTCATCGACCAGCACGCCGAGCGCGACGGCAAAGCCGCCAAGGGTCATGGTGTTCAGGGTGTAGCCGAAATGTGCGAGCACTGCGATCGCAGCCAGCAGTGACAATGGAATGGCGGTGAATGCGATCAGCGCAGCGCGCGTATCGCGCATGAACAGATACAGCACGATGAGGATCAGGAGCGCGGCGATCAGCAGTGATTGCTGCAGATCTCCCAGCGCACGCTCGATGAAATTGGCCGGGCGGTGCAGCGCCGGATGGACCGTGATGCCCTGAGCCTTCAGCGCTGGCTCCAACTCGGCCAGTGCAGCCTCCACCTCATGCGTGGTGGCCAACGTATTGGCACCGTACTGGCTGGCCAGAGACAGCAGCACGCCGCTCTGTCCCATGATCAGCGCGTCACCGAAGCGCGGTGCCGGAGCGATTTGTACGGTTGCAACATCGCGCAGATGGATAGGTACGCCGTTGCGGACGCTAACCAGCGCCTCGCCTAGCACCGCCAAATCAGGTTTCGGTGTGGGTGTTTCCAGCAGGATGCGTTGCGCTGTCAGGTCGATGAAGCCAGCGCCACGCAGGCTCAGTGCAGCGCGTGCGCCGTCGGCAAGTTCCGTGAGCGTGATTCCATAGGAGGCCATGCGCGCCATGTCGGGCGTCACCTGAATCTGACGTACGGCTCCGCCATACACAATGGCGTGGGCTACTCCGGGAACCGCCAGTAGCCGCGGTTTGATGACCCAGTCGGCGGCATCGCGCAGCACATAGGCGTCGACCTTGTCTGATACCAGGCCGATCTTCAGCAGGTCCATCGTGCTGGAGACCAGCGGCGACAGCTTCGGTGTCGACACGCCGTTCGGCAACGTGCTACCCAGCTCCGCCAGGCGCTCCGCGATACCCTGCCGCGCGACATGCAGGTCGAGGCCTTCATTGAAACTGATGGTGATCACCGAAAGACCCTGGATCGACTGCGAGCGCAGTGAGGCGAGGCCAGCTGCGCCATTGACCAGATTTTCCACGGGGCGGGTGATCAGTTCCTCCACCTGCTGAGGTGTAAAGCCAGGCGCCTCGGTCTGGATCGAGACCTGCGATGGCACAAACTCCGGGAATACATCCAGCGATGCATGCATGGCACCAAATGTGCCCAGCGCCAGTGCCAGTAGCGCCAGCGCGGCGACAGCGCCGCTGCGCCGTACGCACAGATCGATCAGCCACTGGATCATTCGTCGGCTTCCGCGCTCGGATTGATTTCGCGGGCCA
>CAYFPW010000296.1:0-1728 GCA_964345055.1 uncultured Steroidobacteraceae bacterium
TGTAGCAGAACAGGTTGAGGAATCGTGCGTCGCGTGCGGCCAAGCGCAATCGCTGTCGCGTCACGCGATGATCCAGAAACAGCCCCGTGTCGAGATAATCCGTGAAGTTCACGCGGAAGCGCAGTCCGGACTCCATCACCGTGTGAAAGCGCGCCTGTTCGCCGACACGCTCATACTGATTGGTGCCACTCTGGCGCTGACGGGTGCGTAAGTGGACGCGCTCGACGGGGACACCGCTGGCTTCAGGCAACGCAGCCAATGCCTCCGCACGGCGCCGCGAGGCCGCTGCCGCCTCAATGCTTGCCGGTGCCGCATACTCCTGCACATACAGGTGCTGCTCATCGCCATCCGCCAACTGGTAGCGGTCGATGGCGAACGAATACTCCGGCATATCGGCGTCGTACAGCCGATAGCAACTGACGTCTTCGCGCTGCGCCTGCTTGCGCAGCAGGCGATCGTTCTTGCGCAGCCGGTTCGCGAACATCTGCGCGCCAGGGGTCTGCGCCAGCGCAGGATCCGAGGGTCGCAAACCCTCGCCAGGCGGTGCGCGGCGCCCGGCATTTGCCAGATCCACTCGCAGCAGTCGACACGCCAGCGCACCGTTCCAGAGCTCATGCGTCCTGAAGGTCCGCAGTCCGATCGCGCGCGCGCCATCGGCAGCCCCAGTCAGAACAGCCGCCTCCCAGCCGCTGAAATGTTCACGCAGCGTGGTTCCCAGCTGTTCGTGTGCGGCGCGCGCCACAGCCTCGTCTCCCAACCGCTCACCGTAGGGTGGATTGGTAGCCACCAGACCGCGCGACGCCCCCGCAGGCGGTCGTACATCGACCACCTCGGATTGCCCAATGTGAATCCGTTCACTGACGCCAGCCCGCTGCGCATTGGCTTCAGCGGCACGCAGCACACGAGCATCGGCATCACTGCCAAAGATCCGCGGCTGTTCAGCGACCGGCTGCACACGCGCATGCGCGGCTGTCCGGAGTGACTGCCACAGTGCTGCATCATGCCCCGCCCAACCGGCAAAGCCCCAGTAGTCACGCAGCAGCCCGGGTGCAGAGTCGCTGGCGATCAACGCCGCTTCGATGACCAAGGTGCCCGACCCACACATCGGATCGAGAAAATATCCGCCCTCAGCGGCCAGCTGCGGCCAGCGGGCACGCAGCAGCATTCCGGCAGCGACGTTTTCCCGCAAGGGCGCCTCACCGGCCTGTAAACGATACCCGCGCCGATGCAGCCCCTCACCCGCCATGTCAAGATACAGCGTGACATGCGTGCCCTGGGCATGGGCGACCACTGGCACATCCGGTCGCTGCAAAGCGACGTCGGGACGCATGCTGCGAGCGGCCCGCAGTTGATCACAGATGCCATCTTTCAGTTTCAACGCGCCAAAATGCGTGTTGTCGATAGCGGGATGCTGGCCCGTGAACTCACAGGACAGAGTGGCGCCAGGTGCCAGGTGCAACCGCCAGTCGAGTGCGCGCACAGCGGCCAGCAGCCCATCCGCGTCACGCGCTTCAAACGCCGCGATCTGCAGAAGAATGCGACTCGCGGTGCGGGATTCCAGACAGGCGCGATAGCCCGTCTCCAGTGAACCGCGGAACCCCACGCTGGCGCCGCGCTCACGGACTTCGAGGGCGCCCAAAGCGCGCAGCTCCCCAGCGGTGAGGTCGGCAAGCCCGCGCGGCACCGTGGCAACAAAGCTCAGCTCAGGTCGATCCACGTCGTTTTCAG
>CAYFPW010000297.1:0-1705 GCA_964345055.1 uncultured Steroidobacteraceae bacterium
CCGTCGAGCGCGGCAATCAGAGCGGGCTCGCCCTCCTCGATGCGCCGCGCGATGTTTTCCATCACGACGATGGCATCGTCGACCACCAGACCGATGGCCAGCACCGCACCAAGAAGCGTGAGCAGATTAAGAGAAAATCCCAGCGCCGCCATCACGATGCAGGCTGAAACAATCGAGACCGGGATGGTGACCGCCGGAATGACCGTGGCGCGCAGATTACCCAGGAAGCCGAAGATCACGATCAGCACCAACACCAGCGCAATGCCCATGGTGATGGCCACTTCGCGGATCGAGTCGCGCACGTACACCGTATCGTCCGTCGCAACGCTGAGCTGGATGTCGGAAGGCAGACTTCCCTGCAGCGATTCGACCACACGATTGGTGCCGGCCACCACGTCCATGACATTGGCCGTGGAGGTCGGCGTCACAGCGATACCCACCGAGTTGACGCCATTGGAACGGTAGATGGAGCGCTGGTCCACAACGCCTTTGCGCACCTCAGCCACGTCCCGCAATCGCACCAAATAACCATCGGCGCCGCGACCGATGACCAGATTGGCAAAGTCCTCCTCGGTGCGCAGACCCGTCTCGGTGCGCAGCGTGAACTCGCGCTGCTGCGACTCGAGACGGCCGGCCGGCAATTCCACATTCTCTTTGCGGAGCGCAAGCTCGACGTCCTGCACCGTCAGTTGTCGCGCCGCCAGCGCGCGCCGGTCCAGCCACACGCGCATGGCCGGAGCTTGTTCACCGTTCAGTCCTACGATGGCAACGCCCGGAACAACCGCGAGCCGATTGGTGATGTAGCGGTTGGCGTAATCGGACAGTTCACCGAGCGAACGCTTGGCACTGGTCAACGAGTACTGCACGACGCTGTCTGAACTGGTGTCCACCTTGCTGATCTGCGGCGGATCGGCCTCGGGCGGCAGACTGGCCTGCAGGCGTGACACGCGATCACGCACATCATTGGCCGCCGCTTCGATGTCCTTGTCGAGCGTGAACTCAAGCGTGATGCGCGAGCGCTCGTCCTGGCTGGTCGATGTGAGCTTATCCAGCCCCTCGATACCCGCCAGCTGATCTTCGATGACGCGGGTGATCTTGGTCTCGATGACCGATGCATTCGCGCCGCGGTAGGCAACGCTGACGCTGACCACCGCCGACTCGACATTGGGAAGTTCACGGATGGAAAGGCGCGATGCAGCCACCACGCCCAGCATGGTGAGCAGCAGGCTGGCGACCAATGCGAAGACCGGGCGCCGCACAGAAATGTCAGTGAGGATCATCCGTTGCCCGCCGCGCCTTCGACCAGCTTCGCACGGACTTTGTCGCCATCGCGCAGCTTGTCACCACCTTCGATGATGACGATGTCGCCCGCGCTAAGCCCATGGACGACCTCGACCTGACCGGGTCTACGCCGACCCAGCTGCACCGCCGTCTTGTGGGCCACATCCCCGCGCAGCACGAAGATGAACTGATTATCGTTCTCCGGCATCAACGCCTGCTCCGGAATCAGCAGCGCGCGCGCCGGCGGACGCTTGATGCGTACCGTCATAAACATGCCCGGCTTGAGGCGACGGTCGCGATTGTCCAGCAGTGCGCGCACTACCACCGAACGACTGACCGGGTCGATGCGGGTCGCGATACTCGCCACCTTGCCGCGGAAAGATGCGTCTGGATACGAACTGCTGCGCGCGTCGACCACATCGCC
>CAYFPW010000298.1:0-1595 GCA_964345055.1 uncultured Steroidobacteraceae bacterium
TCACGCACAGGCGCTTGGGCACCGCATCCATCTCGAGCGCATCCCACGAATCGAGAATGTTCGTCCGATCAAATGGGAGTGATGGCAGTTCAAACGGCGTCGAGCCACTGGCCAGCACCACATGCTTGGCCTGCAGCGTCTGCACCGCACCGTCGGCGCCAGTGACTTCGACCTGACGACCCGGCAGCAACTTGCCGTGACCCGCAAAGCTCTTCACGCCCGCCGCCTTGAGCAGCATGCCAATGCCACCGGTCATGGTCTTGACGATGGTTGCACGACGCTTCTGCATCGCTGCAATGTCCATCGAAACGCCCGCCGCTTTGATGCCGTGCACGGCGAATTCGGCCTGCGCGCGGTGATACAGCTCCGAGCTCTCCAGCAGCGCCTTGGACGGGATACACCCTGCGTTCAGGCAGGTGCCGCCCATGGCGTAACTGCCGTCGCGATTCTTCCAGCCATCCACGCAGGCCACGGTCAGGCCGTTCTGCGCAGCGCGGATTGCCGCAGGATATCCAGCCGGTCCGCCACCAATGACAACAACATCAAAGTCCATTCTCATACTCCCAGTAACAGACGGCCCGGATCTTCCAGGCAATCCTTGATCGTGACGAGGAACTGCACCGCCTCGCGGCCGTCAATGATACGGTGATCATACGTCACCGCCAGATACATCACGGGCCGCGCCACCACCTGCCCGTTGACGACCACGGCACGCTCCTGCGTCTTGTGCATGCCAAGGATGGCGCTTTGTGGCGCATTGACGATGGGTGTGGACAGCATCGAGCCGAACACACCACCGTTAGTGATACTGAACGTACCACCCGACAGATCCTCGAGTGCAATGCTGCCATCTCGCGCCTGCCGCGCAAAGTCCGCAATGCGCTGCTCCACGCCGGCGATGCCCAGCGTATCGGCATTGCGCAGCACCGGCACCATCAGGCCGCGCTCGGTCGAGACCGCGACACCCACATCATAGTAATCGTGATGGACGATATCCGTCCCGTCCACCGACGCATTAAGGATGGGGAAGCGCTTCAGACCCTCGATCGCGGCCTGCACAAAAAAGCCCATGAAACCCAGCTTCACGCCGTGCTTCTTCTCGAATGCATCCTTGTAGCGGTTGCGCAGAGCGATCACCGCACTCATATCGACTTCATTGAACGTGGTCAGCAGCGCCGCATTCGACTGCGCGGCGATCAGCCTTTCGGCCACGCGCTGCCGCAACCGCGTCATCGGCACGCGACGATCGGCACGCGCGCCGCCGCCAGTCGCCGCTACCGCTCGCGGAGCCAGCGACGGGGCCGAGTTTGCAGCCGGTGCAGCGGGCTGCGGCACGGCCGCCGGCTGCTGTGCCGAGGCAATTCGCGGCGCAGCCGCCGCGAGCAGCTCAGCCTTAGAAACGCGCCCTTCGCGCGCTACCGCTGCGATCTGCGCCTCGCTCAAACGGGCCTCTTCAGCCAAACGCGCCGCGGCCGGCCCGAGCTTCACAGCGCCGGCAGAGGCGCGCTCCGCCGCCTTGGATTGCTCCGGTGCGGCAGCACGTTCCGGCGCAGCACCCGCTTCGATGATGGCCAGCAGCTCCCCACTCTTCACGG
>CAYFPW010000298.1:1605-1680 GCA_964345055.1 uncultured Steroidobacteraceae bacterium
CTCACGGATCACACCATTGAGCGGCGCCGGCACCTCCAGCACCACCTTGTCGGTTTCCAGATCAGCGAGATTTTC
>CAYFPW010000299.1:0-1661 GCA_964345055.1 uncultured Steroidobacteraceae bacterium
GCGCGATGGTCATCGCAACGGCAACAGCCAGCAGTGCGCCCGGAGTTCGTGCCGGTAAAGCGGCCAGCCATGTCGGGAGAGGATGTGAACCGATGGCGTGGTCCACGGCAAGCTGCAGCGGCACGGGCGCAAGCAACGTCAGCGGTACGGCCAGCAGATCAATGACCACGATAGCGACGATCAGCCAGCGGAAGCCGACCAGATGCTGCAACAGCCGGCGCAATACGCGGCCTACGGAAGCCTGCGGTTCGTTCACGATGCGCTCTCCGGTACGACGCCGGCGCTGTTGCGGAGTATCGAGACCGTCAGACTGCGGGGGATGCGGAGCATCGCGCCACCGCAGCAGCCCAGGCCCGCCGCGCCGCGACCTGATCGCGCAACGAGCGCAGCGCCAGAACGGCGGCGAGCAGGCCAAGACACCCACTGGCGACCGGCGCACTGTGGAGCAGCGCACCCACGGCCAGCACGGCCAGTACCGTGGTCGTCGCGCGCGCCAGTATTGGCGTGTGCCCGAATGTCTTGAAGCGCACCATCTGTTTGCCTGCGCCGTGTTCCTCGATGGCCAGTGCCACATCCAGTCCGCCGAAGAGGCCGCCGCGGATCTCCAGATCCCAGTCATCGTAGTCGCCGCCATGACGGACAATCGCGCCATCGTCACGCAGCGATGTCTCGAGCACCGCGACCCATTGCTCAGGTGCGCGCCAGGTCTCACTCCAGATGAAATCTGGTGCCTTGGCATCGTGACGCGAATCCGTGGCGCCACCGCGCCGGCGCCATGGTGTCAGACCATGACGGATACGTCCGATCAGTCGGGCCATCGGCTGCATCAGGTGCATGTAGAAGGTGACCAGCCGGCGCATCAGTCGTGCGCCTGTCGAAAGCGACGGCGGGAATTGGCCGCGTGCTGCGGCAATGGCTGCCTGCGTGATCGGTGCAGCGATGGCCAGTGCCAGCAGCGGCAGCGCACCGAGCAGCGGCCACCATGACAGTCCAAGCAGCGAGAGGATCGCGAGCACGAGAATGACCAGGTACCACTCCGGCATCACCGGCAGCATCAGCAGTGTTACCGGCGCGGGTTCATACAGCGACTGATAAGCCGCCGAGCCCCAGACACCACCATAGATGCGCGACCGGCCGGCGGGAATCGGCAGCGTGAAGCCGCGGCCATACAGTCGTCCCACCCACGCCAGATGGCCCACCGGGTTATAGCGCTCAGGCCACTTTTCTTCGAGCAGGGCCTCAGCCTTGCCGTAGCCCTTCTGCTGACGCCAATACATCGTCAGCGAATTGCGACGATGGTGCCAGTCCATGGCGCCGGCGTGAAAACCGATCCGGCCGCCGCGCTCCTGCAGGCGCCAGCACAGATCGACGTCATCGCCCGCTGCGCGGTAACGCACGTCGAAGCCATCGATGGCGGCCAGCGCATCACGCCGGAAGGACATGTTGCAGCCCGGTATGTGCTCGGCCTCGACATCGGAGAGCAATACATGCACCGGTCCGCCCGGCGAGTTGGCGACGCACTCGGCGATCGGTCCGTCGCCCGGAGGCGCGATGTTGGGCCCACCGACGCCGACCCAGTCGCCGGTCATGAAGCGGTAGGCCAGATACTGCAGCCAGTGTGGATCGGGATAGGCGTCGTCGTCGATGTAGGCAACGATCTC
>CAYFPW010000300.1:0-1659 GCA_964345055.1 uncultured Steroidobacteraceae bacterium
GCCATCGTCAGCGGCGGTGCGCGCGGCATCGGTCTGGCCATCACGCGCGATCTGCTGCAACACGGCGCTTCGGCGCTGATCCTGGACGCCGGTGTGAGCATCGACGGCCAAAGCGATCAGCCGGATCTGGCCAGCGAGGTGGCGCAACAACTCGAGGCCGATGCACCGGGGCGCATCCTCGGGCTGTGCGGTGATGTCGGGGACGATCACAGCGCCCAGGCCGCCGTGCAGCTGGCGCAAGAGCGTTTTGGCGCACTGGACATCGTGGTCAACAACGCCGC
Organism: uncultured Steroidobacteraceae bacterium; assembly: GCA_964345055.1. GTDB lineage: Bacteria > Pseudomonadota > Gammaproteobacteria > Steroidobacterales > Steroidobacteraceae > FEN-1191. The sequence goes on from CAYFPW010000300.1 coordinate 282, forward strand.
CATCATCCGTGACGGTTTCATTTTCAAAGCCAACCCGGCGGCCTGGGATGCCACGCTGCGAACCAATCTCTCCGGCGCCTTCCGGCTGCTGGCTGCGGCCACACCCGCCATGCGCGAAGCCGCCAAAACACGTGCACCCGGCGCCATCATCAATCTGCTGTCCACCGCCGGCTTCTATGGCAACTTCGGTCAGTCGGCCTATGGCTCGGCCAAGGCCGGCCTGTTTGGCCTCACGCGCGTGGTGGCGCACGACCTGGCGCGCGCCGGCATCAACGTCAATGCGGTGATTCCATTCGCCGCCACCCGCGTCACCGAAAGCATCCAGCCGGCCAACGAAGCCCAGGCAGCATATAAGGCGCAAGCGCTGCAGGTGCCGGCGAGCTATGTAGCACGCCTGGTGAGCTGGCTGGCCTCGCCCGCGGCAAACCATGTCTCGGGACAGCTGTTCGGTGTCCGCGGTCGCGAGCTGATGCTGTTCTCTCAACCGCGCCCCGTGGCGCAACTGCTGGCGCCGCAGGGCGGCTGGACGCTCGACGCCCTGGGCGAGGCGATGCAGCAATGCGAGCCTGCCTTTACCGCGCTGATTACCGATCTGGAAGCGTTTGCCGCTGCGCCGCTGCTCTGACCGGCACCGCTCGAGAGCCGTTTGCAGCCAGCCTGGAAATAGCAGAAATCCCTTTAAAATGAATAACTTACATCACTCTTGGTTCGCCGTGCTGGGTCAGGCAACCAGCCCCGGCGAGTGCGACGAGGTGGCTGGCTATTTGCGCAGCCTGGGTCTGGATGCGGCCACGCCGATACGCGCGGTGCAAAGCTGGCAGGAGGCCGGACAGCTGACACGCCAGCCGGCCGGCCTGTGGTGGGCGCGCGAGGAGGCCGAACGCAAGCGGCTGGAGGCGCAAGTCGGCTTGCGCCTGTCGGATGCCGATCTGGTCACACTCACCGACAGTCTGCATGGGGCGGCCGCGGTGGCGGCAGCCCGCGCCGGCTGCGCTGATCCCGGCCTGATCAAGGCGGCGGCCGGATCAGCCTTTTACGCCGCTTATCAATATCGCCTGGCCTGTGCCGCAAACAGCGCCGACGATCATCCGTTCATGCGAAAGTACGCCCTGTTTGCCGCCGGTCGCTGGCCGCTGGGCCTGATCGATGCGCACTACGCCCTGTTCTGATCTGCCCACGGCGTAGCGTTCGCGCACCGCCACCGTTACTTCCCCCACACTTTCATTGCAACTTCAGGAGAAATCATGAGCACCCACTACGTCATCCCGACCTGGGATGTTGCCTCGCTGCCCGTCGCCGGCTCGAGCGAGCGCTTTCCGGTACGTCGCATTTTCTGCGTCGGGCGCAACTACCTCGAGCATCAAAAAGAGATGGGCTC
>CAYFPW010000301.1:0-1623 GCA_964345055.1 uncultured Steroidobacteraceae bacterium
CCGGGCGGTCCCCAGAGGATCATCGAATGCAGGCGCTTCTGCCGCATGCTTTCGTACAGGAGCTTGCCGGGCGCAAGCAGATGCTGCTGCCCCACGAAATCCTCGAGTCGCTGCGGCCGCATGCGATCTGCCAGCGGCCGCCACTCGCTCATCGTTGCACCGTGCCGATGACGTCGACGCCGGCCGGGGGCGTGAAGCGGAACAGTCCAGGATCAAGCCGCGGATTACGTTGACTGCGCGTGATGACCAGAGTGGTGAGCTGACCGATCTTGTCGCTGATAATCATGCGCACCAGATCAGGCCCGCGGAAAGCCAGTTCTGCACGCGCGAAATCAGCGGCTGCAGCGCGCGGTTGCACTGCGACCCAACGCAGACCATCGTGATCAGGCTCCGCAGTCAGGGTGAATGCAGCCTCAATCTGGGCTGGGTCACCCGACAGCAACAGCATCGGTGCGGCCGACTCGGTACTGCCTGCATCGCGCACTGTGGCCTGAGCCAGATCGCGTTCGTAGAGCCAGAGGTTGCGCCCGTCGGCGAGCAGCAGCTGGCCACCGTCTGCAAGACCGTTTGCGGACGTGGCGGGACGGTACTCCCAGCGGAACCGACCCGGCCGTTGAACCGACAGTGTGCCGCGACCAGCGGCCACGTCATGACCGCCGGCGTCGCGCACATGCTGCTCGAACTCCGCGCTGAACGTGGTCAGGCCGGCAACGAAAGTCTGTAACGCTGCAGGCAGCGCAGCCTGCGCGGGAAGCGCCGCGGCCATTGCCAGCCACAGCGCGCAGCGAACGAATCGGCGCATCGATCAACTCCCGGGAGGCGGCGGAGCCAGCACTTCGCGCGACCCATTGGGCTGCAGCGGACCGACCACGCCTGCCGCCTCCATCGCCTCGACCAGACGCGCGGAACGGTTGTAGCCAATCTTCAGGCGACGCTGCACATAGGAGATTGAGGGTTTACGCTCGGTCACTACGATTTTTACCGCCTCGTCATAGAGCGGATCCTGCTCGGCATTGCCGCCACCGCCCGCCGCGTCTTCCTCGCCACTAATACCCGGTATGGCCTGCGATGGCCCTTCAAGGACAGCGTCGATGTAGTTCGGCGCTCCGAGCTTTTTCAGTGATTCGACCACGCGGTGCACTTCGTTGTCCGAGACGAATGCGCCATGGACGCGATTGGGAATGGCCGTGCCGGGGGGCAAATAGAGCATGTCGCCGTGACCGAGCAGGGACTCGGCGCCCTGCTGATCGAGGATGGTGCGCGAGTCGACGCGTGCCGAGACCTGGAAGGCAATGCGCGTCGGAATGTTGGCCTTGATCAGACCGGTAATGACGTCGACCGAGGGTCGCTGTGTCGCCAAAATCAGATGGATGCCGGAAGCGCGCGCCTTCTGCGCGAGACGTGCGATCAGCTCCTCGACTTTCTTGCCAACGATCATCATCAGGTCGGCCAGTTCGTCGATGATGACGACGATGAACGGCAGCGGCGCCAGATCCTGAATCAGCTTTTGATCGATAGTGGGATCGTTGGACGCCAATGCCGTCATGATCGGATCGCGGATGGGCTTGCCTGCCTTGATCGCATCAATGACTTTCTTGTTGTAGCCGGCGATGTTGCGCACGC
>CAYFPW010000302.1:0-1623 GCA_964345055.1 uncultured Steroidobacteraceae bacterium
GCCGGTGCCAAGAGCGGCAAGGCGCATGTGATCAAGAGCCATCACAACGTCGGCGGCCTGCCAGAGCACATGAAACTCAAGTTGGTCGAGCCGCTGCGCGAACTGTTCAAGGACGAAGTGCGCCGCATCGGCATCGAGCTCGGTCTCCCGCCGGAGATGGTGTTCCGGCATCCGTTCCCGGGGCCTGGGCTGGGCGTGCGCATCCTGGGTGAAGTCACGCAGCCGGTGGCGGACACGCTGCGCCTTGCTGACCATATTTTCATCGAGGAGCTGCGTCGAGCGGGTTGGTACGACAAGACCAGTCAGGCCTTCGCCGTGTTCCTGCCGGTCAAGAGCGTTGGTGTCACTGGCGACGGCCGCCGCCACGAGCCGGTGATCGCGCTGCGCGCCGTGCAAACCATCGACTTCATGACCGCCCACTGGGCCCATCTGCCCTACGAGCTGCTGGACGTGTGCTCGCGCCGCATCGTCAACGAGGTGCCCGGCATCTCGCGTGTGGTGTACGACGTCTCAGGGAAGCCGCCGGCGACGATTGAGTGGGAATAGCACTGGCTAGTTGATTATTGCCGCTAGCATGATGCTCCGTTAGAGCCCGCAGATGGCCGGATCGTCCCGGCTGTTGAGGAGTTTCACCTGATGCGAGTCGGTATCGTGGGTGCCGGTATGGCAGGTCTGGCGTGCGCCGAGGAATTGACCCGCTCCGGTCATACCGTGCTCCTGTTCGATAAGGGACGGGGGCCTGGCGGTCGCATGTCCACGCGCCGCATTCAGACATTGGCCGGCGAGGCCTTTTTCGATCATGGCGCGCAATACTTCACGGCTCGCGACGATGCATTTCGACGGCAGGTCGCGACTTGGATGTCGGCGGGCCTGGCCGCAGCGTGGCCGTCGGCTGGAAGCGATGCTTTCGTCGGTGTTCCCGCGATGAACGCGCCGGTCCGCTCAATGGCCAAGGGGCAGTCCGTTCAATGGGCGACGCGCGTGACGAAGCTCGAAGCATTGGGTCATCGCTGGCGACTGATCCTTGAGCCTGGTGAGGCGGTCGACGTGGATATTGCCGTCGTCGCAACGCCTGCCGAACAGGCGGCAGAGTTGCTCGCCTCGGTAGCGCCGGGACTGGCAGTTGAAGCGCGTGCCGCCACGAGCGCGCCATGCTGGACTTTGATGCTGGCCTTCTTTGAACCCCTCGCTGTCTCGCAGGATTGTTGGCGCGGCGAGGATATGATTGGTTGGGCTGCGCGCAACAGTTCCAAGCCCGGTCGCATCGGCCCGGAGAGTTGGGTTGTGCAGGCCAGCCCATCGTGGTCGATGCGCCACATTGAAGCGGATCCGGCGTGGGTGTCCACCACGATGAAAGACGCCCTCGCGAAAATGCTGGGTAGCCCACTGCCCAGTGTTGCTGGGGAATCCTGCCACCGCTGGCGTTTTGCACGTTCCGGCGCGGACGGATCAGGGGCCTTTTTCGATCGAAATAGCCGAGTCGGCGTGTGCGGCGATTGGCTGATCGGTCCAAAGGTTGAGGCGGCGTGGCTCTCGGGGAAGACGCTCGCTATGCAGATCGATCTGGCGGATGGTTAGGGTCCCGCGCCGTAACGTCCTAACTCATTTCAGCTGAACGATCGG
>CAYFPW010000303.1:0-1620 GCA_964345055.1 uncultured Steroidobacteraceae bacterium
GTGCCTGTAGTACGCGAACCACGTCCGGGTGCACCCGCGCATGCTGTAGCAGGAAGTCCTTGTAGCTGGTCGTCATCAGGGCGGCGCGGCGTCGTTCTGCTGGGAGCTTTGCCAGGTAGTCGGTCGGCTGGGTCACAAGCCGTAGCAGGTCAGTGCGTGCGGCGGGGTCGATTGGCATCCGTCTGATCACATCCGGCTTCAGCCAGCCGTCCGAGCCGAAGGCATCGGAGCCACCGGCGCTGCTGCCGTCGCCTGCCGCCACCAGTAGCTGGTCGGTGCCGAAGCTATTGCGATCGAAAAAGATGCCACTGCCAAGGCCGCGGCGTTTATACAGAGTCTGGTCAAAATAGCGGTAGAAGCGCTGCGTATCGACGCCGAGCTTCGTGAGCAGGTCGCGCGAGATGCGGCTGTATTGGCCCGGCGCTTCGATCGACTGGGTGCCGCCGTAGCCGATCAGAAGGCGGCTGCCGCTGCGGAATTCATTGCGTTTCGCATGGCCACCAAAGTCGTCGTGGTTATCGAGCAGGAGGATTCGGGCCGATGGCCCCATGGCCTCGCGATAATAGAAGGCGGCCGCCAGCCCGCTGATGCCTGCACCCACCACTATCAGGTCGTAATAGTCCGGGTCGCTGGCGTCCGTTTCCCAGGATTGGCCATCGCGCAGGCTGTGGGCCACCTCAAAGGATCCATCATGGCTTCCGCGCAACCCAGTCAGCGCCGGCGGGTAGTCCGCTACGCCAGAAGTCTGCTGCGCAGCGAGGGCTTTCGGCCACGGGGCCAGCAGCGCCCCGGCGGTGAGCGCGATGCCATCGAGGAAGTCGCGACGGGTGATGCCGTCCCTCCCGGGTTGGAGCTCATCGTCTGTCCCAGATGTATGTTCGCCTTCGCGAGAGCGTCGGGTCATTGATTTCGGTTCGTAGAAGTCTGGATCGCAATTGTATAAGGGTGGCCTCTGGCACGCTTGACGCCCAAGATCTTGAAGATAAGCCTAACTAATCGGCCTGCCATCGGCGGCTGGTTGAGCGCCACTTTGGTGGTCGCACAATTCAACCGCAGTTCAGAACGACTGATAGCGTCCGGAGGCCCGGCCCGACGGCATTGCAGGCAAGGGTCTCGGGCAGCGATCGATGCTATCTCAGCGCCTTCCGATTCTCGAGCTTTGTAGCATTGTTCCGGCGGCTATTTTCGAACGTGAAATCAATCAGATAAGCGTTCTTGTCTTCTTTTCCGCCCGCGCGCCAAGTCAAAAAATCAAAAAGCGTCCATTCCAGTCAGCTTGGCGCCGAGAGGTTGGTAATCGACTATCGCGACTTCAGGCGCACGGCCCGATTCCCATTTAAATAGCACGCATGATCTGCGCGATGACCGGTCCGGCCTGGCGCCGCGCATAGGTAATTGCCGTAGTTCCTTCCCATAGGAGCAGCCGACTAGTATCCAAGCAACGGGCCGATCCTAAGGGGAGCAGAAACGGATGGATACGCACAGAAACTCACTCAGGCACGCACTGCTCGCCGCCACGCTCACGACCTTGGGCCTGACTGCAGTGGTCCGGGCGGCCGATATGCCCGCTCACGAGCATGAGCACGAACACTCCGCGAGTTCGAGCCAGTCGGGTCCCGC
>CAYFPW010000304.1:0-1587 GCA_964345055.1 uncultured Steroidobacteraceae bacterium
CCGGCGTTCGATCACCAGACCGACGGAATTGGCCCTGCGCTGCGGCGAGTGCGGCACGTTGGGCGGCAGCAGCAGGATGTCTCCGGCATGCAGCGGAATGTCGCGCTGCCGACCGGCTTCCACGACGCGCAGCACCATCTCGCCTTCAAGCTGATAAAAGAATTCCTCGGCCGGATCGACGTGATAATCCTTGCGCGAGTTTGGACCGCCGACGACCATGATGATGAACTCGCCATCCTCATAGACGACCTTATTGCCCACCGGTGGTTTGAGCAGGTGCCGGTGCTCATCGATCCAGCGACGGAAATTGATGGGTTGAAGGTTGCTCATGGCGGGCGCCTCTCCCTATGTTACGCAAACTCGAGCCGCGGCACGCGGAATAACCGTCGTCAATCAGTCCAGCAGGGCGCGTTTTCCTTGTGCGGGTACGCTGATCGGTGGCGCCGCGTCATCGTCCAGGTTGACGGCTGTCAGTGTGCCGCCCCATACGCAGCCGGTATCCAGCGACAGCAGTTTCGCGCGTCGTTGCAGTCCCAAGGTGGACCAGTGCCCGAAGATGACTCGCGTATCGCGGCTGACGCGGCCTGGGACATCGAACCACGGCAGCAGCGGCGCGGGCAGTGTGTCCGGCGCCCCTTTCTGTTTCAGGTCGATCTCGCCCTCCGGCGTGCAGGCCCGAAGTCGTGTCAGCGCGTTGATGATGAATCGTTGTCGCCGCTGTCCCTGTAGCGTCGGATCCCAGCGACGGGGCTCATCGCCGTACATCGACTCCAGCAGGGCGACGGGATCATGCTGCAGTGCCTGGCTGACCTCGCGCGCCAGCGCCGCAGTCTGTACCGCGCTCCATGGAGGCGGCACGCCGGCATGGACGAGTAGGTCATTGTGGACTGCGTCGTGATGCGCCAGAGGCTGTGTCAGCAGCCAGTTGAGCAGCGTGTCGCAGTCGGGTGCATCCAGGATTTCCTGCAACGTATCGCCGCGGCGCAGCTTCGCATCCGGCGTCAGCGCCACGGCCAGCAGGTGCAGATCATGATTGCCCAGCACTGTGACGAGGTTGTCTGCCATGGCATGGACCGTGCGCAGCGCTTGCAGCGACTCAGGGCCGCGGTTCACGAGATCGCCCGTCAGCCATATCCGGTCGCGGTCGGCGTTGAAGCGGATGCGCGCCAGCAGCTGCTCGAACTCGGTGCAGCAGCCCTGAAGATCGCCGATGGCCCAGCGTGCCACGTGAGTGTTACTGCAGCAGGCCCGGCTTGGCGAGCCGGAAAGCTGCGATCGGCGCCTCAAAGTGCAGACCGTCATCGGCCAACATCTGGTAACTGCCCTGCATGGCGCCCACCGGCGTCTGCAAGACGGCACCGCTGGTGTAGCGGAATCCCTGTCCCGGTTGAAGGTGCGGCTTTTCACCCACCACGCCTTCGCCGCGCACTTCCTGCTGGCGACCATCGGCATCGGTAATGATCCAGTGTCGTGTCAGCAGCTGCGCGGCGACTTCACCCTCATTGCGGATGGTGATGGTGTAGCCGAAAACAAAACGCTGCGCCTGCGGCGCCGATTGGTCTTCGAGGTAAGTCGTTTCGACCTGCA
>CAYFPW010000305.1:0-1584 GCA_964345055.1 uncultured Steroidobacteraceae bacterium
GCGCTGGCGCAGTTCATGCTCGACCTGCATACCGGCCAGCATGGCTACACCGAAGTTTACGTTCCATACCTGGTCAGCACCGCGTCGCTGACGGGCACTGGCCAGCTGCCCAAGTTCGAGCAGGATCTGTTTGCGGTGCGCGGCGATTCCGGACTTCACCTGATCCCCACCGCCGAAGTGCCCGTGACCAACATGGCACGCGACCAGATTCTTGCGGCGGAAGACCTGCCGCGCCGCTATGTGGCCCACACGCCATGCTTCCGCTCCGAAGCCGGTGCTTATGGCCGTGACACGCGCGGCATGATTCGTCAGCACCAGTTCGACAAGGTTGAGTTGGTGATCCTGTCCAAGCCGGCCGATTCGTATGCCAATTTGGAATTGCTGACCTCGCACGCCGAGGCGGTGCTGCAGGCGCTCGAGCTGCCATATCGCGTGATGGCGCTGTGCGCCGGCGACGTCAGCTTCTCCAGTGCCAAGACCTACGACATCGAGGTCTGGCTGCCTTCGCAGCAGCGTTATCGCGAAATTTCTTCGTGCAGCAACTGCGAGTCTTTCCAGGCGCGCCGCATGCAGGCCCGCTGGCGCAATTCGGAAACCGGCAAGCCGGAGCCGCTGCACACGCTCAATGGTTCCGGTGTGGCGGTGGGCCGTGCGCTGGTCGCTGTGCTGGAGAACTATCAGAACGCCGACGGTTCAGTCAGCGTGCCCAAGGTGCTGCAACCCTACATGGGCGGCACGACGCGGGTGAGCCCGCAGGGCTGAGTGATCACAGTCCGGGAAGGAGCATCAAAGCCCCTTCCCGGACCAATGCATCAACGCAGACGATCCTTGATCTTGTCGATCGCCGCCTGCACGCAGGCTTCGTCCTTCTCGCCGCCGGGTGCGCCCGAAACGGCCATGGCGCCGATGATGTCGTTGCCGACCTTCAGCAGCAGTGCGCCCGCGCGCGCCGTACCGATCTTGGGATCGGCCTTGACCTCCGCAGCCAGCTTTTCATCAGTGGCGACACGCGCCGCTATATCGGCGCTCGACGTCTGGTAGCGCAGCGCCGTTGCAACCTTGCTGGCAGCGATGCCCTGAGTGCGCTCGGCGGCACCGTCACCACTGAGCAGCACCACCGGCGCCCCGGCCGAATCCACGATCAGCGCAGTGGTCTTGTAGCCATTGTTGGTGCAGGTGGCGACAGCCACCTGAGCCGCTTCCACGGCCAGCGCCAGAGCTGGACCGCGTGCGCGCGGCGGCGGGGGAGGCATGCCGCCGCCCGGCGGAGGGGTCTGCGCACCGCCGGCTGCCGGTGGCGGTCCACCCGCGCCGGGTGCCGGGCCCGCGCCCATCTGGGCCTGAGCGAGCACTGCGATCGACAATGCGGTCACGATGGAGATGGATTTCACTGCAAGTCTGGACATCGGCTAGCCCCCTGGTGTGAGTGTTCTTCGCTGAGGGTGCAGACGGCGCGGAGACGGACTCCAGACGCTGCGACCCGGTTTTCAAAGCATCCCGAGTGTAGCTTTGGACGCACGGGTTGTCGCGCTCATGCATCAAGAGGTATCGTTCCGTCGCTAAATCCTCGGGGGATGCATGAAA
>CAYFPW010000306.1:0-1576 GCA_964345055.1 uncultured Steroidobacteraceae bacterium
TCGTCCAGACGTGATCGAGGAACCTGAACGGGATGTCTGCCACCCTTGACCTGACCCGCAACCTGCTGGAGCGCAACTCCGTCACCCCCGCCGACGAGGGCTGCCAGGACCTGATGGCCCAGCGACTGGAAGCCTGTGGCTTCCAGGTGGAAAAACTGCGCTATGGCAATGTCGACAACCTGTGGGCGGTGCGCGGCACGGCCAGTCCGGTGCTCTGCTTCGCCGGTCATACGGATGTGGTGCCCACCGGTCCGCTGCACGAGTGGCAGTCCAACCCGTTTGTGGCCACGGTGCGCGACGGGATGCTCTACGGCCGTGGCGCCGCGGACATGAAGAGCGGCCTGGCCGCCATGATCACGGCCACGGAGGCTTTTGTTGCCGAGAAGCCGAGCCACAAGGGCTCGATCGCCTTCCTGATCACCAGCGACGAAGAAGGCCCATCGGTCGACGGCACCAAGAAAGTGGTCGAGACGCTGATGGAGCGCAAGCAGCGCATCGACTGGTGCATCGTCGGCGAGCCCTCCAGCGAACTGGTCACCGGCGACACTATCAAGATCGGGCGTCGTGGCTCTCTGTCCGGTCGCCTGACGGTGCACGGCATACAGGGGCACATCGCCTATCCGCAGCTGGCGGAAAACCCCATGCATACCTTCGCCCCGGCGCTGGCCGAGCTGGTTGGCCGCGTCTGGGACCATGGCAACGAACACTTCCAGCCCACCAGCTTTCAGGTGTCCAACCTGAACGTGGGCACCGGCGCACCGAACGTCATCCCGGGCGAACTCAAGGCGCGCTTCAATCTGCGCTATTCACCCGTGCAGAAGCTCGATCAGCTGAAGGCCACGGTCGAAGAGATCCTGAATCGTCACAAGGTGCGCTACACGCTGGACTGGCATCTCTCAGGCGAACCGTTCTACACCCCGCCCGGCAAGCTGCTGAAGGGCGTGAGCAGCGCAGTGGGCAAGATCCTCGGCAAGCAGCCGGTGTACTCCACGGGCGGCGGTACCTCGGATGGGCGTTTCATCGCGCAGATGGGTGCCGAGGTGGTCGAACTGGGTGTGCCGAACCCCACCATCCACAAGGTCAATGAGTGTGTGCGCCTGGAGGACGTCGAGGCGCTGCACGGCATGTACCTGCAGGCCCTGCGCAATCTGCTGGGCTGAAGCCAGCCGGCTTACACGTGTCGGCGCGCCGCGCGCCGACTGGCCGCCACGCCCCACACGCCGAGTGCCGCTGCCGACAGCAGCACCCATGTCGGCATGGAGAGCGTGAGGAAGGTCCAGGTGATCTTGGCGCATTCGCCAGACCCGGTGAGAACCTTGCGGATGACATCCACCACCGGGAACACCCGCAGCAGGTAATCCAGCCCCGCCCCACAGGCCGGGACCGCGCCTTCCGGCAGATGCTGGATATAGACGTGACGCGCGGCAATACCCATTGTCGCGAGCGCCGCGAGGGCGATGAGGACACCGTAGACCCGCGCACCCCAGCCGCGCGGCGCATGCAGGCCCGCAATCAGGAACAGCGCACCGATAGCCGCCACACCGACGCGCTGAAAAATGCACAGTGGGCAGGGTTC
>CAYFPW010000307.1:0-1547 GCA_964345055.1 uncultured Steroidobacteraceae bacterium
TCGTGGTGCTCTTCAGCGTTTCGCTGGTACGCGAAATCCTCGAGGGCCGTCGTCAACAGACATTTATTGATTCGGTGACGCACGAGTTGAAGAGCCCACTGGCCTCCATCAAGCTGTGCCTTGAAACCATGGCGCGCGAAGGGCTATCAACGGCGCAGCGCACTGAGCTTCGTCAGATGATGCTGACTGACGTGGAACGCCTGACCGTCTTCGTCGACGACATCCTGGAGGCCAGCCGTACAGCCCATGGGCGCCGTTCGCAGCTGTGGACGGTCGTGCAGATACCGGAACTGATCGACGCGGCAGCGGATTCAATCAGGCGGCGCTACAACCTATCGGCCGATGCAATCCGCGTTCGTACACCCATCCACCTGCAGATCACCACGGACCCGACCGCACTCGAGACGATTCTGAAAAACATCTTGGACAACGCGGTCAAATATTCCCCCGCGCCTCCTGTCGTGGAAGTCGAAGTCCGCCCAGCGCCGTCCGGTCAGCTGGAAATTACTGTGCGTGATGAAGGGATCGGTATCGACCGGGCGCATCTGAAGAGCATCTTCAAGCGCTTTCATCGTGTTCCCAAAGCTGCCGTCTATGAACGCAGCGGCACCGGCCTCGGCCTGTATGTGGTCGCGGCGCTCCTGCGCAATCTCGGTGGCACGGTACGCGCCGAGTCCGCGGGTACGAACCTCGGCACGACTGTGACGATTCGCCTACCGGCGGGCATTTCCACGGCGGAGGCGAGCAGCTCATGAGCCTGAGCAACGAGCCAGTCGCCGGGACGCGTGCCACGGTGCTGGTGGTCGAGGATGAGGCTCATCTCGCGGCCGGACTGAAGCTCAATTTGGAGCTTGAAGGGTACCGCGCCGTTCACGCACGCACGATCCGCGAGGCAGCAACGCAGCTCGTGGAAGCTCCGGCCGTCGACCTGATCCTGCTCGATGTCATGCTGCCCGATGGCGATGGCTACAGTTTCTGCCAGCAACTGCGCGATTCCGGCCACTACATCCCGGTCATCATGCTCACCGCCCGCAGTGCCGCCGAGGAGCGCGTGCGCGGTCTCGACTCCGGCGCCGACGATTATCTGGCCAAGCCCTTTGCTCTGCCGGAGTTACTGGCACGGGTACGCTCGGCGCTGCGCCGCCGTCACTGGCAGAAGCCGGCACCTGCAGCGGAGAGCGCTCTCGGTACACTCACCTTTGGCAACGCCCGAATCGACTTCGATACGCACGAAGCGATTGCGTTCAACAAACCCGTGCGACTGACCCAACTTGAGCTCGACCTGCTGTTCTACTTTGCCCAGAACGCACGGCGGGTCCTGACACGCGAGGAACTGCTTGAGAAAGTCTGGAAGCTTCACAATGCGCCCAACACACGCAGCGTGGACAACTTTATCGTGCGTCTCAGGAAGTACTTCGAGCCACATCCAGACAAGCCGGTGCACTTCCTCTCGCACCGCGGCTCGGGCTACAAATTTGTACCGGATGGCAAAGCAGCGCCGTGACGCCGGTTCCGGTGACACAACTATTACAATCCTTCACCGAACG
>CAYFPW010000308.1:0-1525 GCA_964345055.1 uncultured Steroidobacteraceae bacterium
CCCGCAGTGGTCGCCGAGTTCCTGGCCTTCAAGGGCCCGGCATTCCTCGAAGTCATCATCGACCGTGATGCAGGCGTCTATCCAATGGTCGGCCCTGGACTCGGCTACGACGCGATGATCACCGGCGAGTTCATCCCCTCGCGCGATCGTCGCGCGGAGAACAACGTCGATCCGTCGAGCATGTTCTGAAGCAACGCGTTCTGCCGCGCTGCGCGCGCTCAGAACGTTTTTTTAGTCGACACCAGCCACTGCAGCGAACGCACGCCGGCGGGTTGCTCCAGCGGCGTTGCCAGATCGACATGAATGACGGCACCAAGCGAGGAGCGGCTGTTGCCCAGGCGCAGCCCCAGGCCCGCATCTTTCAGCCAGCCGAGGTTGGGCGCGCCCAGCGGATTGCCGCCATGCACGCGACCGGCATCGACGAATGCGGCCGCACCGACATCGAACAGCCGCCACAGCGAATAGCCGGCATAAAAGCGTTCTTCGATTTTCACGTGCGTCAGAGCGCTACCGAGTTGATAGCGCAGCGGATAGCCGCGTAGCCAATTGTCGCCGCCGAGACTGTAGTAATGATCGAGATCCAGCCGGCTGCCGCCCATGGTCGTGATCCTGGCGTGAGTTTGCAGACGCGGCGAATGGCGCCAGTACCAGGCGGCGCTGAAGCTATAGCGCTCGTCGGCGCTGTGTCCGTCCTCGATGCGGGCGCCCCAGGTGGCGTCGAGATACAGCTGCTGCGAAGCGCCGAGCAGTGTGCCGTATTGACCGCTGAGATCCAGCAGTGCGGCATTGCGCTCGCTCCCGCCGGTGCGTGTTGCCATGCCGAGAGTCGTCGAGCCGCTGAGGCCCAGATGCACGTCCTCGGTGCGGTCGATCAGCTCCAGATCACGCGTGGTGCGGAAGGTATCGGGAATCCAGTCGGCTCGCAGATACGGATAACTCAGCTTGCGATCCGCAGGTAGAGGCCCGCGCGTCTCCGGTAGTAGCCGAAACTCATCCTGTGCGTTGCGCCAACCCAGTGTCAGGCGGCGGGTCAGTCCGGACTGCAGACCTGCCGACCAGCCGGTGTACAGATCGAAGCCGCGCGATTTGCGCCGATAGCTGTCGAAGCTGTCGCCCAGCACATAGCGCGTGTCCTGCAGCGAGCTGTCGGAGAGCATCACCCCAAAGGCGTGGCGCGTGCTGAGCGAGTAGAACGGCCGCCACACGCTCACTCGGCGAACATGGCCGTCGCTGGTGTTGGACAAATAAAGATTGTCTTGCCAGCGGCTGCCGTTGATCGATGGGTCGCGCCACTCGACGATGCTCGCAGTCCGATCGACATTGCGCTCCGCGCCGAGAATCAGCGTCTTGCCCAGACCCAGAAAATTCTGGTCGGCAAAGCTGAAAGAACTGTTGTTGGTGCCGCCGCTCCGTCCGAAGGTCGGACCCAACTGCAGCGTCCACACATCGTGAGTCACCACTTCGATGTCAACCACGCCGTCGTGATAGCGCGTCGCGCGCACCTTCGGCTCACGCAGGAAGCGTA
>CAYFPW010000309.1:0-1522 GCA_964345055.1 uncultured Steroidobacteraceae bacterium
AATCCGACGCTTGCGAACAACGGACCGGATGACATCGGGCAGGGACGATTGATACCAACGATGTCCGTAGACCAGTACGCCGCGACGCTGGCCAGCTGGTTCGGCGTCTCCGCTTCGAACCTCAGCACCGTAGTGCCCAACATCAACAATTACGTGGGCAGTGCACTGGGCACGAACGTCGGCTTCATCTAACGCAGATACACTTCCGTGGCGTAGCGGCGCATCATGCGCTGACTCTGGAAATAGGCTGCATTGCGAGTGCAGGGTTGCTGGCCAGCGCGATGCTCTACGGTGTCTTCTTGCTGACAAACCAGAAGTCAGGCGGACCGGCGAGCTGCTGCAGCATGCCCAGATCGTCACCCAGGAACCAGGCATCGGTCCATGCGTCGCCCTCGAAAGTCATGATTGCGAACTCGTAGACAGCGACTGAAGCGTTCGAGGGCGGCAGACCATAGAGAGTCTTGGTATTGGTGCCAGTCACCTGAAACTGGATGGCAACGAGATTGCCTTCAGCGATCAGGCTCTCGATCTTGTCAACGCGCGTGGGGAAGGCCTGTGGCGTCGCCTTGTCACCCTGCCCCAGCTCAGTACCGGAAGCAGCCAGATGGGTGAAGCCATGCCGCGAGATTTTTGCGAAGGGCGAACCGCTCGCAGGCAGGAGCCCGGCTGGCGGATGACCGGACTTGTAGGCGGCCACGCGGAGCGTATTGCGATAGGCCTGGGAATCCACCGGATGAGCCAGCAGCCCGGCCAGCACCTCATCGCCGGGACGGGCGTCGCCTGCGGGAGCTGAAGGTCGCAAACCATCGCTGCGCGCTGGCAGAGTCACGCCCAGCTGACTCAAGAGCCCTGCTTCGTCAGCCATGAACCAGCCTTCGGTGATTCGCCCATCTGCCAGTTTGAAAATCGCGCCTGCGTCGATATCAATCTCTTTTCCTGTGGCGGGAATGCCGTACAAGTTCGCTTTGTGCCTGCCGCGAATCCGGTATTGCACGGCCACCCGATCGCCCTCGGCGATCATCCGAACAATGGAAGTACTGCGATCCGCCAATGCCTGCACCAACGGCTGCGCGACCTTCTCGAGTTGCGAACCCTTGGCATTGATCTCCAGATTGGCGAATTCCGCACGGAGCTGACGATATCCGGGTGCCAGCACCTGTCGGGCTACAGCGGTGCGATCCGGACCAGCAAGGGAATTCAGGTAGCGCGTCACGACGGTCTTGTGACGGACCTGCTCGGTGACTAAATCCGCTGCGGTCACGCTGCCCGCAACGACGACACCGATGAGCGCGCATACCAGGCTGCTTCGCATCTGACTCACGATCGGAAGCATGAATCGACTCCTGTTGGCATCCAGGAGAGCCAGTCTACCGCAAGCTCCGGGCGAACTCGCGCCGCATTACCAATCAGTTTAGAACCAGCCTGCCGACACCCTCCCGATCACGAGCAGAATGACCGCCAGCAGGAGCACGATCAGTACGTGACGGGTATGCAGCCTCACGCGATCATTCATCCCAGCCGT
>CAYFPW010000310.1:0-1509 GCA_964345055.1 uncultured Steroidobacteraceae bacterium
CCGGCGTACTGTTGCTGTTCAGTCCCAGAATGTACTGGAAGTCGCCGATCTTCTTCGAGGTGAATGAGGCATCGACACGGTAGGAGTACTGTTCGGGCTGGCTGTTCTCGGTCCAGCCCGTGCCGCGCGCCACGTTGACGATATAAGCCTTGCCGTAGATGAACGAGGGCTGAACCTGCAGGTTACCGGCGGGCAACGCCCAGTCCAGGGTGACACTGCCTTGGCGCGACAGTGCCACGGCGCTCGCCGTGTTCATGAAACCGCCCGGCCTGAAGCCGTCATCCCAAGGATTCGTGCGATCGTACCAATTCACGCCATTGCGGATAGCCACCATATTGAAAGGGCACCCGTACATCTGTGATGCCGGTCCGAGGTTGGCCAGCGCAGCGTTGGCATCCGCGAGGGTCGCGAAAGGCTTGGCGGACGTTCCTAGCGAGCCAGCCGCCGGAGCGGTGGGCAGGAAGGCCGTGTTGGCCAGACAGGTGGGCGCCGGGTAGTAATACTGGCCGTTGGTGGTCAGGGCGCTGTTGGTGGAGCTGATACCTAAAGTGCCGACACCCACCGTATTTGTGGCTGAGTTCTGCGCCGTAAATCCCGCCTGAACATTGCCCGTGTAGTAGAACTGCTTGCCGGCAATCTGCTGGCCCCACAGCGTCGTCGCACCGGAATAGGGGTTGTTGTAGGCCAGGACACCGCCGCCCGGCAGCGTCTGCCAATAACCCGTGAACAACGAGGAGCTGGCCGCGTTGGAAGCGCCGCTCACCTTGTTCTCGTAGTAGCTCGCATTCAGTTCCAGCGCATCGCTGGCTTGCCAGCGATAGCGAAACCGAAATGCACGATTATCCACTTCACCCTGCCCGCTGGACGCATAAGCATCGCGACGCTCGGTGTTGAACGCCATGCGGATGGCCTGATTGCTGGACAGTGGCAGGTTGAGCACGCCCTCGGTGTTCTGAGTCTTGAACGAACCGACGGTGACTGAACCAAGAATCTGGTTTTCAAACACAGGCTTGTTGGTCACTAGCTGCACGGTGCCCGACAGCGCTGTGACACCAGCGCCGTTCTGCACGCCGCGCGTGATCGCCACCTGCGATACGTCCAGTGACGTGGCGCGGAAGGTCGATGCTCTGGACTGGGTGCCCACGGCCTGAGAGATGCCGTCGACGACGATGGAAACGCCGGCCGTCGCATTGCTGATGCCGCGGATATAAATCTGGGTGTCCTGGCCGTTACCCGTGGGCTCAACAGTGAAGCCCGCTACGCCAGTCATGATGTTCTCGACACTAACTTTGCCCTCAGACTTCAGTTCGGCGCCTGACTTGACCGAAATGAACTGCGGCGTCTTTTGTAGGTCCTTGGTCACACGCTCTGCTGTGACAGTGACCTCTTCGAGCGACATTTCATCGCCCCCAATCTCAGCTGCCAGTGCGTTGGCAGAGGCCAACACGAACAGCCCACCATAGAGCCCGGCACGAATGCCTGTGGTCTTGATCATTAATCATCCCCCCC
>CAYFPW010000311.1:0-1507 GCA_964345055.1 uncultured Steroidobacteraceae bacterium
GGCAGGATGAACCGTCCGGCGCGCACCGACACGGTCTTCGACAGGCCGAAATCGGCATAGCCTTCGCGCAGGATGCCCTGCTGCACGATGTAATCCAACGAATACGTGTTGTAGGTGTCGACCCGCTTCAGTCCATCTTCCTCGTCGCACTTGACGATGGGACCCATGGTGGCGAACAGGCCGGGGTCGTTCGGGTAGAAGTAGTCCTTCTCGCCGCAGGCTGGCTTGGACCGGGTCTCGCTGACTGGGTTGACGGACACGTAATAGCGAACGCGATTCGACAGCTTCCCGCTGACGCCGAGGATGGCCCAGCCAATGCGGCCCTGCTTCTCGAAGCCCAGCGTGGCCTGCGCGCCGTCGTGCGACCACGCCGCCATGACGTCGGCCGCAAAGGTAATGCGTTCGGATTGATCGAACGTGATGCCGAACATGCTGACCGTACCGCTGTCCTTCTCGGGAGGCGCGGAAGACTGGGCGAATGCGGGGGAAACGCTGGCGAGCAGAAAGAGGGCGAGTAGTCGGACCGTCACCTGGGGCTCGATTCTACCCGGAGTCGGCAGCTAATCGGCGTCCAATCTCTCGTTCGACTTCACTGCCCGAGGATGGGCCTTGCGGTAGACGTCGATCAACTGCGCCGCGTTGACGTGCGTGTAGCGCTGCGTGGTGCTCAACCGCGCGTGTCCGAGCAGTTCCTGGATGGCTCGCAGGTCGGCGCCGCGCTGCAGCAAGTGCGTCGCAAACGAATGGCGCAGCGCGTGCGGGCTGATGCCCAGGCGCGTGCTGCACTGCGCGACATACCGGCGCAAGAGGCGATCGACGCTGCGTCCGGTGAGGCGCGTCCCCCGGTAGTTGATGAACAGCGGATCCTGCTCGGCGCGACCGCGACGGCCAGCGACCGCCGTGCGCCGGCCCGCCATGATCGCCGCGCGATCCTTCATCCAGGCGCGAATCGCCGAGAGCGTGCTCTGGTTGAAGGGCACCAGGCGCTCCTTGCGGCCCTTGCCCATCACGCGCACCATGCGGTCGCCGAGGTTGAGATCTTCCAAGTCGATCGCCACCAGTTCACTCAGGCGCAGGCCGGAGGCGTAGAACAGTTCGAGGATGGCCCGGTCGCGGCGGCCCAGCGGATCGCCGGTGTTCGGCGTTTCGATCAGCCGCGCGATCTCCGGCTCCGACAGGTGCGTGGGAATGGTGTGATCGCGCTTGGGCGCCACGGCCACCGCCGTAGGATCGGTGTCGAGGATGTCTTCGCGGCGGAGATACTTCACGAACGTCCTCAGCCCCGACAGCTTGCGGGCGACCGTCGCACGCGCCTGACCAGACCGGTTGAGATCCGAGACATGCCCGCGGACCGACGCCATGTCGAGATCCTCGGGCTCGAGCTGCGAGATCTTCTTGCCGCGCTCGGACGCGATCCACGCCAGGTACTGCTCGACGTCGCTGCTGTACGCGCGCACCGTGTGCGGCGAGACGTGGCGATTCAGCTTCAGGTAGGCGAGGAACGCCT
>CAYFPW010000312.1:0-1506 GCA_964345055.1 uncultured Steroidobacteraceae bacterium
TCGAACGCAATTGCGTAACCGCGGGCAAGGGTGCTCGCAGGCGACAGCGCATGCAGCCGCTGCGACAGTCCAGTCAGTTGCTCGTCAGCGTGCTTCATGGCCGTGACGACCACGCGCAGGGCTGTGCGCCGGTTTTGCAAGAGCGATTGTTGGTGCGACTCAATCAGTGCAATCGGCTGCTTCATCACCGGTCTGCTGCGAATGGAATCGAGTTGCTGCTGCCTTACATCCACCGCCCGTGCGGCCATAGACCGAGCGCGCGCTCGCAGGCCCTCAATGATGGTCAACTGCTCTGCGACATCAGGCACGATCCGGCGAGCGGCATCGGTCGGCGTGGAGGCGCGGAAGTCGGCAACGTCATCGAGCACGGGCCGGTCCTGTTCGTGACCGATGGCGCTGACCACGGGTGTTGCGCTCGCCGCGACTGCTCGGCATAGGGCCTCATCCGAAAAGCCGAGTAGATCCTCAATCGAGCCGCCGCCGCGGGTGATGACGATGACATCAATGTGAGCATCCGCCTGAAGTTCGGCGAGCGCCGCCATCACAGACGAGGGGCACTGCGGTCCTTGAACAGGCACTTGCCGAACATCGAATTCGACCGCAGCCCATCGCCTGCGAGCGTTGTTGATGACATCGTGCATTGCTTCGCTGTTCTGCCCGCAGATGAGTCCGACCTTGCGAGGAAGGAACGGCAGCGGCTTCTTACGGCTGGGGTCCAGCAGGCCTTCGGCCAGAAGCGTTTGGCGCAACTGCTCCATCTGCGCAAGCAGCGGCCCGATGCCCACGGCGCGGACTTCCGAACCGCGCAAGCGCACAGAGCCGCTGCGCTTCCACCACTCGACCTTCGCGCGGAAGATGACGCGGCTGCCCACGCCGATGGGGCCTTCATGGCGGTCCAGGATTGATGGCGCACAGGCGATCACGAGCGACGCGTCGTCGTTGATGTCGCGCAGAGTGATGTAGCACTGATTGGCGCGGCGATTGAGCTCGCTGATCTCGCCATCCACCCAGCATTCGCCCAGCCGCCCGAGCCAGTCGCCGATGAGCCCCGATAGTTGCGCAACGCTCGCGGGTTGTTCGGCGGTGAAGCGCTCTGCCATGTCGGCAAGCGTAAATCCTCACCTTGCGTAAACTCCCTATCGTGACCTTGCACGAAGAAACTTCGCCTGGTTCGACTGCTGGTAACGGCCGTCGAGTCCTCTTGGCAGCCCCGCGTGGTTATTGCGCCGGCGTTGACCGGGCAGTGCAGACCGTGGAGAAAGCGCTGGAGCTTTACGGCGCTCCGGTGTATGTCCGTAAAGAGATCGTGCACAACCGCTACGTCGTTAGCAGCCTGCAGAAAAAGGGTGCGATCTTCGTTGAGGAGAACGACGAGGTTCCGCAGGGTTCAGTGGTCATTTTCAGCGCCCACGGTGTCGCTCCCGAGGTTCACGACCAGGCTGAGCAACGCAACTTGCGCGCTATCGATGCCACTTGCCCATTGGTGACCAAAGTGCACCAAGAAGC